>JBCBRR010000054.1:0-7147 GCA_039819605.1 Bacteroidota bacterium
TATTTCAGAATTTTAATCTTTGATCTGCTTTCCAAGCGTCTGGCAAACTGCCAGCTTGAGCTGGTAGTCACTTGATAAAGACCCACGGGCTAGAAGAAATAGCTCAAGTACCTGCAAACTTAAGACTGCTCTGCGCCTTATGGAGGGATAAAGGAGATGAGATACAACAATGTGGTATATCTAGGGGGTTACCTACTATCTGCCTCAAGCTTTTCAACTATTTCCAAGAGTGGGTTAAGAAAGAACCTAACGAAAAAATAACAACAGGCAGACAAATGGCTACCAGTGCAAAGGTTGTAGAAGTAGGCAAGTACCAGGAGTCAGACAAGCAGGTAGATAAGCCGTCACAAGCATGGAAAATAGAATTCTTGCATGCATTCCTGGATTTGCTCGAGAAATACGATGGGGCAAAAATCATAGAATACGATCTCGAATCTGATGTAGTCGAACTCTGTAAACGATACAGCCGATATAACAGCAACCCTTTAGGTAAAAAGTATGCATACGGCAAGGATACATATACTCCTTTACATCTGGCAGCACGTCAAGGCAACCTGCACATGGTAAGGCTATTATGTTCAGAGGAGTACAAAAATCAGTTGGACATGCATGCCAAGACTGAAACCCGTCAAGTAACTGCTTTGCATCTTGCAGCCGTAGGTGGGCATTACTCAACTGTAGAATATTTGGTCAAAGAGCAAAATCTATACATAAATGCTGTAGACAAAGAGGGGTCATCCGTTTTACACTATGCAACATATGGTAAGCACAACAACCTAGTCAAATGGCTCATAGAAGATGGCAAAGCCAATGTCAGTGCAGTTGATGAGAAACAGTTAAGTGTTCTGCATGTGGCTGTACATCTGCAATGTGCCACACTGGTGAGATTCTTCTTACATGTAATGCCTCCAGAGACCATAGATCGAGTCAACATTGAAGGCAAGAAGGCTGTTCACTACGCAAAAACTGCGGAGATAAAAGAGCTGTTTTGTAGCTCAGACGGCAAAGGGGTCCAGAATACTAACCAAAATGAGGAAGAGTAGAGCTGGTGCGTCTGTTCTTAAGCAAAATGCAGTTGAAACTTACCAATAGCGCTTATGAAGACGGCAAACAAGCTATGGACTAGGCAGAGCTAGAGACAAAGTAAGAGCAAAGACGAACTCGATAGGCTAGCTGCTTGCAACCTCTGGGATAGGGTTAGTGTGAGAGCAACAGCTCTTATCTCTGCAACGAAGAAAGTTACTTATGTGAGCAAATGATATCAAACTAGCGCCAAAAAGCGTTAGGTATCGTTCTTTTGCACATCCCAACAGTGCATGGCCCCAAATACTACCAAAAACTAGCACTAGCAAACCTACGGAGCCAATTACAAGACACATTACGTTGTTGTGTTTCTTGTAGCCCGTAAATAGCGTAAACAGACTGATGGGAAGCACGGCAAACAGCATCCAGAAATGGAAATCAGCGTCATTCACAACAGGGAATAACTTGAGCGATGGAACCATAACGAGCAAAATGGGAGTTAGAAAGCAATGTATCGCACAGGTTAATGAAAGACCTACAGCTATTTTGTCACCTAATTGATTTATTATTCGCATAAATTTTTCAAAATGTGTATATACCGGAACTTATTTGTGACACAGGTTCTCAGCCACCTGTAGACGCACCGCTGCAGCGATGCTCCAGATTTACAGCGCTGCACGAGTGTTCAGGCCGATCTCTATTCTAGAAACCATAGGTTGCAGATGTTGATCGGTAGCCTGAAAGCAGCACGAAGATAAGAAATCGAAACTAGAATCACAATCCATGTGGCTTTTGCTAAACACGTAAAGCACCCGTCAACGAGCCCAAAGAAGAAGACGCCTACTATGTGGGTATGGGGTGTAAACAGTATCTTTGTACTTAACCGACCATTCTCAACCCAAACAAGGTCATGAACAAGCTGATAAATATCATTCCCATAGCACTGTTGGCGGCAAGCTGTACACACTTAAGTGATGTGCAACACATGCCAAGTGAACCCTTTGCACAAAATAGAGAGAGCTCAGAGGCCAATGAGAAAGTAGAATACTTCTTTGATGAATTCATGAGCCTGCTTGACAAGCACGATGAGCAAGAAAGTGGTGTAACTATGTCAGATCTTGAGGCAGATTTAGCATCTTTATGTAACAAGTACAACCAATATGAGGTTAATCCATTGGACAGAGCATACTTTTGGGATGACGACAAATATACCCCGATGCAATTTGCAGCACGTCAGGGCAATTTACGTATGGTACAGTTGTTATGTTCGGAAACATACAGAGAAAAAGTAACCAGAAGTGCTAAAACTGAAACCCAAGAGCTGAACGCTTTACACTTAGCAGCTGCTGGGGGATACGTACAACTAGTGAGGTATCTCATTGAAGAGCAGGGATTCAATGTTGACGCACAGGATGGCGAAGGCGCTTCTGCTCTATACTACGCGACATACGGTAAGTACATAAACGTAGTGCACTATCTGGTAGGGGAAGCTGGCGCTAATGTACATATATTGGATAAAAACGGCTTAAGTGTACTGCACATAGCTGCGCATGTTCAATCCAGATATCTAACCAATCTATTTTTAGACAAAATGGATGCGGATTTTGTGGCTAAAAAGGATAGAAAAGGTAAGAAGGCTGTAGATTACGCGAAGACACCTGAAGTACAAAGAGCATTTGAATGCCGAAGGATTGTACAGAATGGGGTTACAGATGGCAATAATATGAAGCGTACGCATAGTTTGATAGTCAGCCAAGACCAGGAGTCTGTTAAAAGACAAGCATACATGAAATTATAACCCTGCTTATGCAGAGGATAACGGGGAATTAGCTCAGTTGGCCAGAGCATCTGCTTTGCACGCAGAGGGTCATCGGTTCGAATCCGATATTCTCCACACACCACTACCCCTTTACCACCCCCTTGGACTTCGTACCAGCTATCTTCTTAAGCTCCTCTAACTCTCGCTTCAACCGCTCCGCCTCTATAAAATTCAACACCTCCGCAGCTTCATGCATCTTCTTCTCCGTAGCCTGAATCAACTTCTTCAACTCGTCCCTGCGCATGTAAGGCACAATAGGGTCCGCCGCTAAACTGGGTTGCCCCACCTCTATGTAATAACGCTTGTCCCCTACCTTCGTCTGCGCCATAATGATCTCCTTGGTCTTGTGCACAGACCTAGGCGTGATCTGATGCGCCTCATTATACGCCATCTGCACACTGCGCCTGCGCTGCGTCTCTTCAATGGCTGTCCGCATAGATGCCGTAATTGTATCTGCATACATAATCACCTGCCCCTGCTCATTTCTGGCCGCCCTACCTATAGTCTGTACAAGAGACCGCACATTCCGCAAAAACCCTTCTTTATCCGCATCCAGAATAGCTACCAAAGACACCTCCGGCAAATCTAAGCCCTCGCGTAGTAGATTGACCCCCACGAGCACATCAAAAACACCTAGACGGAGGTCGCGCAGGATATCAATACGATCTAAGGTCTTGACATCAGCGTGAATGTAGCGACATCGGACAGTTGCCTTCTCCAAATATTTGGTCAACTCCTCGGCCATTCGCTTGGTCAAGGTCGTAATCAACACACGCTCTTTCCTCTTTACACGGAGGTCTATCTCCTCCAAAAGATTATCGATTTGATTGAGACTAGGCCTGACGTCTATGGCAGGATCTAATAGCCCCGTCGGGCGAATCAATTGCTCCACGACAGCGCCTTCAGACTGATGCAATTCATAATCCCCCGGCGTGGCACTGACAAATATGACCTGATTGATCAATGACTCAAACTCGTTAAAACTTAGGGGACGATTGTCCAGGGCCGCCGGTAGCCTAAACGCATTATCCACCAAGTTCGTCTTTCGGACGCGATCTCCACCCCACATAGCCCGTAGCTGCGGTATGGATACATGGCTCTCGTCAATCACCATCAAGTAGTCTTTCGGGAAATAATCTAGCAAACAAAAAGGACGTTCCCCAGCCGCACGCCTATCAAAATACCGGGAGTAGTTCTCCACACCCGAACAATACCCCAATTCGCGCAACATTTCTAAGTCCATCTCAGTTCTGTCCTTGATGCGTTCGGCCTCTTCAGGGCGTTGCTGACGCTCAAAGAAATCAACCTGTGCCACAAGATCATCTTGTATCTCTAGAATGGCCTGCTGCAGGACATCTTTGCTGGTCACGAACAGATTGGCCGGGAAAATCAAGACCTGCTGCTCTTCAGAAAGTTTCTGGCCCGTATTAGGGTCAATACTGCAGATCGCCTCTATCTGATCACCCCAAAACAGAAACCGGTAGGCATGATCTGCATAGGCTAGAAAAATATCCACCGTGTCACCCCTAACCCGGAAGTGCCCCCGTTCGAACGTCACTTCATTGCGACTGTACAACATCTCCACAAAAAGCATCAGTAGCTTGTTGCGTACAATGGTGTCCCCTACCTTCAACCTAAGTACATTTTTGCTAAATTCTACTGGGCTACCTATACCATAAATGCAAGAGACAGAGGCCACAACGATCACATCCCGCCGATCTGTCAAAAGCGCAGACGTGGCACGCAGCCGCAGCTTTTCTAGCTCTGCGTTGATCTTGAGTTCCTTCTCTATGTAGACATTCGTAGCCGGTATGTACGCTTCAGGGCGGTAGTAATCGTAGTAGGAGACAAAATATTCAACGGCATTTTCTGGGAAAAATTGTCTGAGCTCACCATACAACTGCGCAGCCAGCGTCTTATTGTGGCTAATGATAATGGTAGGCTTGTCTACAGCTTGGATAACGTTGGCTATCGTAAAGGTTTTGCCAGAGCCCGTTACCCCCAGTAGCGTCTGGGCTGCTTCATTCCGACGGATACCGTCTGCCAGTTGTTGAATAGCTTGAGGCTGATCACCAGTAGGTTGATAGGGGGAGGTCAGTTTAAAAGACATAGAGCGCACGCAGTGCGTGGATGGGATGCATCCAAGTCGCGGAATGATCAGTTGGGTCAGCCATACAGGATGGTTATATTTGAGTGCATGTCACCTGAACATGCTTTTCTTCGAAAAGTACCATAAAACTATGTCACAAATCGCAAAAAAAACAGTCTACACTTCGTTAGCACTGCTGATCACCAGCTTTTCACAAGCCACCGACCCCGTCGCATACCGTCATATGCCCAATACCAGTTTCGGGCCAGGAGAGTCATTGACCTACAGGGTGCATTATGGATGGCTAGACGCAGGGGTAGCCACCCTCAAGGTAGATAACCAGCTGCATACAGTTAACGGTAGATCTTGCTATAAAATCGATGTTAAGGGCAAAGCTAGGGGCCTGCTCAATCTCTTTCTGAAGATGAAAAACCACTTCGGCTCTTACATCGATACACAGGCGCTAGTTTCACAAGGTTTTTACCGTTATGTCCAAGAAGGTAGCTACAGGAAGAACGAACGGGTACATTTTGATCATGCGCACAAGCTTGCGATTGTAGAGCAGCTCGACGAGCATACCCAAGAGCTGCGGGATACGGTAACCCATGGGGTTACCGAGCATATTCAGGACATTGTAAGCAGCTGGTACACGCTGCGCGCCCTAGACCTAGGGCAAATAGAAGTGGGGGATGTATTGTCCATACCTGTTTTTTTTGATGATATCCTGTACAAAGCGTTTCAGATCCGCTTTTTGGGGAGACAACGGGTAAAGATTCAGGGCCACGTCTTTGACACGCTCGTTTTCGAGCCCATCATACCGTTTGCCAGTGCAAGCAACTCCATATTTGCCAGCGAGCATGCCATTACCCTCTTTCTTTCAGACGACGCTAATAAAATACCGATAAAGATCAAATGTCAGCTGTTGGTAGGCGCCGTTGAGGTAGATTTAGTCAAATACAAAGGCCTCATCCACAAGCTAGCCACTCCGTAAAGCGCGTTCGTACCCAAGTTTAGTCCGTACATCCTGTAGGGTTTCCGTGGCTACGGCTCGTGCCTTTTCTTCGCCCTCCAGGAGTCGCTGCTCCAGGGCAGGGAAATCGCTCATATAGTTAGCAAAACGCTCCCTAGCCGATGCAAATCGCTCCAATATCGCAGCAGCCAGGGTCTTTTTAGCTGCAGCATAACCATACCCCCCCGCCAAATACTGCGCACGCATGGCCTCCACTTGGTGTGCGTCCGCTACTAAGCGATACAGGGCAAAAACCGTACAAGTTTCCGGGTCCTTAGGGGCTGCCAGGGGGGTGCTATCCGTTTGGATACGCATAATGTCTTGGTACAACTGTGCTTCAGGCAAGAACACATCGATCGTGTTTTGGTACGATTTGCTCATTTTACGTCCATCTATGCCCAATACAGTCGGTACATCTCGATGGATATAAGCTTCAGGAATGACAAAAGTGTTCCCATATTGTTGATTAAAGGTTTGGGCCACATCTCGCGTCAGTTCTAAGTGCTGCAGTTGGTCTTTACCTACGGGTACTTGACCAGCCTGATACAGGAGTACATCAGCGGCCATAAGTATAGGATAGGTAAATAGGCCTCCGCTAACGGGCAGGCCTTGTTGTGTTTTGTCTTTGAAGGCGTGTGCATTGGTGAGTCTAGCATAAGGTGTTAGGCAGCTCAGGTACCAGGCCAGTTCTGTGACGGCTGGGATATGGGATTGTCTACATAGGAGGGCGTTAGGCTGCTTGTCTAGGCCGAGGGCTAGCCAAGCAGCGGCGATGGTATAGATATAGGTTTTTCTTTTTTCAGGGTCTTTGATGGTGGTGAGGGCATGTAGGTCAGCGATGAAGCAGAAGATTTGGTTTTGGGGATGGGTATGAGCGAGGTGAATAGTAGGTAGCATAGCGCCGAGGAGGTTTCCGAGGTGTGGGGTGCCGGTGGATTGGATACCAGTGAGGATAGGAGAAGGAGAAGGCATTGTCGAGATAAGGGGGGGAGCTAGGGTTATGTATCTGGGTTTCTATCGTTTTATTAGGCTATAGTTGTAGCTTGTCAAGTTCATGTTCTACGATACTTTCCCCTGCGGGGGCTTCGTTACTTTTTTCCTATGATGAAAAAAGTAACCAAAAAAATCCGCCCGCGACTATCAAATTTGGCTAAAAGTCCCTCGCCAAGTGTTTAAAATGCAGAAATCTCGTCGCTTCGCTCCTCAG
>JBCBRR010000055.1:0-6933 GCA_039819605.1 Bacteroidota bacterium
TTCACCATAGACTCTGATAGTACTTTTTACTAGGAAGACCTAGGTGAAGCCTGATGCTTCAGAAATCTGGGAGGACTCACTAGTAGATTAAGTCTCACAAGAATCGTCCTAAGAATTTGAAGCAGCTTGAGTGGCTGCGGCCGAGGAGGAGGCATTCATATTTACTGATACCTTGACATCCCCCCATTCACACTCCCCTTCCTAGTGGTATCCCAAACATACTTCACAAAGAGTGGAGGGTGCATCCTATGGTGCATCAGTTGCAGTTGCAAGTTGCACAGGATTTGGATGACCAAATCCTATCTCAGCAGAAGTTGTGCTTGCTACTTCAAGGATTTGGTCTATCACTGAAGTTTCAGTGATTGCCGAAGAAGATTCTTCTTCATCGAGTTTTCTTGTTAAGGCCTCGGAACAGCGAGGATAGGGTGGTATCTCAGCAGAAGCTATACTTTCTGCTTCGAGAATTTCCTTAACCTCAATACCCCAAGGGGTTTGGTGTTCAATGTTAAACTCCTATACCAACAGTTCTTCAACTGATATGACCTTGTTAAGGAGTTTTCTGCACTGCTTTCTTTCAGATAGGGAAAGCTGGTGAACTGGTTCAATATCTTATTCGACGGTCGGAATCCGTGGAAATTTTTATGCCTACTCCTCCGGAGTGGAAAGAAGCAGGTGGTTCACGAGATCAAGTCCTTCTGGAGGGACCTAATTCCAATCGGAGGGGAAACTGGATTCTAATAGGGGTCCTATTAGAAAGGGCGTATGATCTGTTGGAGATAATTACGCTTGGGCATGTACATCGTAGACAGAATCACCATCACACGAGAAGGGGACTAATCCCTAGGGAGTTCCTTAAGGATCAATTAGGGGTTGCCCATAGATCCGAAGGTTTCGTAGACATCTGAATAGTTCCATGACATCCAGGTCAGGTTGGGGGTCGGGACGAGCCGTAAGAAATGGCTCTCCAGGTTCAGGGTGGTCAGGGGTGGACCCTTCACTTGTTGATGATGATTCATCATCAATTTCATTAAGGAGATCAAGTAAATCATTGATCTGGAGGAAGTTCTGGGAGAAGGAAGTAGGATCCATCTCAGAAAATATACTATTTTCTGTGATGGCAGACTCCTAAGATTCCTTCCAAGCCGTGTAAGCAGTTCGGTTGTTTACAGAATGTGCATTCCTTACGAACTTCTTTTCCTTTCCTGCAGCCTTATCTGCAAGTCGCTATTGCTAAGCCTTCTGGCCAAAAAGACCATCAAGTGCATAGGGGCAATATGACCTCCAATGGGGTCCGTTGCAGTTACCGCAAGTACCTTCTGTTAGAGGTGTTCCTGCAGTGGTTTTCTGAGCCACGGATGACCCATTTTCTGATGCTTTTGGGGCTTCACCTCCACCACTGGCGGGTGGGCGAGAGCCTGAATTAGCAGGGTTTCCTTACCCACTACCTGTTCCTGGGTTGGAACGGTTACGGGGTTCTTAGTTGCGCCTATCGGCATTTGCCTTTTTCTGGGCCTCATAGTACTCCTACATTTTGTCTATCTTAACATCCCGGGCATGAAGGGCTTTCCAATCATCCCAGTTGATCTAGACTATGTTCATGAGTTCTTGTAAGAGGTGGTTTGGGTTCTTACCTACCTTTCTCCTAACCCACTCAGGGAGGGCACTCAGGTAGTACTCTGAATAGCCATACTGGCCTATATGACTTTAAGTTTCTGGGGACATCTAAGCCACTAACTTTTAAAACTCCGAGTTAAACGAGGACAGAGACTGCTCTGCTGGTTTGAACTGTAAGTTGTAAAGCAGTGACTTCAACATATGGTCTTTATGACCATACGTATCTCTGAATTCCTTGAGGAATCGCTCTACAGTAGTAATACTACTGCTAGCTCTTTGCTCACGGTACCAGGTAGAAGCACGAGTGCCTCCAAGTAACACACCGATGTGGTCAAGGAACCTGGTTTCTGATTCGCCATGTATTTTGGCGCGCTCCCAGATGGATTACAGTTTACTAATCCAAGTGTTGGTTGTTTCACTGACACCATCCCAGGTAGTGATCTCTCCACCTTTTAGTGAAGAAGAAGTCACAGATTCGGGGTCTTTCTTGAGGACAACCTCCACGGGCTGTGCTCGGGTGTGCAAAAGAGTTTGCATGTCATGGCGGAGCTGTAGGACTTCCGCTCTCAATACAGCCTCAGTTGAGTCAGGGACAGCAGCTGGTGGTGTAAGGAGAGGGGTTGAGACTACAGGCTCAAACAGGGGGTGGGGAAAACTGGGCAATGGATGAGAATGACCAGGAGCTGGGTTCTCTATTGGAAGAGATGGCCCAGGGTAAGGATAGCTGGCTCCTCCTCTGGAGGGGGCAGGTACAGGTACTGGGGTTGGCACCAACCCAGGGGGAGCGGTGGGTGCTGGATACGGAAGAGGCCCGGGGTCAGGAACAGGGGCTGGATGGGACGCAACAGACAGGTGTCTTTTCAAGGCATCCAGTAACCCTCGGTGTTCACTAGCCTTTCGCTCTTACTCCAGGGAAGATTTATAGGCAAAACAGTTTTTGACTATGTGTCCAGTGGATCCACAGAACGAACATTTAACCCTACTGAAGGGGCAAGATGTGTCAAGACTGTCATGACCAATTTATTTGCATCTTATGCAATATTTATTATCAGGGCACCCTGACTCAGAGTGTTCATAGCTGCCGCAAAGGGGGCACTTATCGGTATTCCCAATGGAATGGGAGGAGGGTGGAAATGATGGGTTTTCAACCCCTTTTCCCTTGTCTAAGGGCTCTGGGATAACAGTGGGTACTGGTTAGGGCAAAGACGATCCCTTGGGAATGGGTGGTAAGGGTGCAGACTGGGCAGGGTTATACTCTCTGAAGATGGATCTGAGTTCATCAGTCACGGTACAGATAGCCCCATACTCTTGCTGCAGATGCCTATACTCAGCCCTTTCCTCATTGGTTAATTGTCTTTGCAAGGTAACCAGTTCCGTAATACGCTAGACCACCTTGAATGCATGGTTCTATAGTATAGGATCCCCATACTCCCCTGGCAAGGGGGTAGGGTGGGGGTTATCTGAACTTTACTAAGGTTCAGTGCTGGGGGCAGCGGTGTGGGGTGGCTCTTCGCCCCCACCTGTGCCAATGTAAGAGGGTTCCCCGGTTTACTGGGACATTGAGGGTGTGCTTCAAGTTGCACTGCAGCTTGGAATTACTTCCAAACAATTCAGGGTGCTGCTAAGTTAGCTGCTGCTTGGGAGATCAAGCTGAACTCCTTCTTGACCCTTCTGTAGGAGGGTATGGTTTTCAGAAAAAATAATAAAATATATAAAATAATTTATTTTATTTTTCTCTTGTTTTCTGAATTTTTCTGGTTCAAAATCTCGTTCCGGGTCTGCACTGCAGGCGTCTGGAATCTTTGTAGGAACTCACGATTACAAATCGAACGGACGCACCAGATCAGAACAGCGGCGTTACGGACCGAAAAAGGTGAGTACCGGAAAACAGGAAACGAAAACTGAATAACGTTCCGATCTGGGCAGAAGGAAGGGGGAGGAGGAGAATGCTCTCAAACTAGTCGAAACTAGCGAGTAAACATTTCGATTTAGTTGAAATTGATTTTTCTAGTAACTTTATGTTATCTCAAACTAGTCGAAACCAGCGAGTAATCATTCAGTTATTTCGAAAATTGTCTTCACCTGCAATAAATTATTGGATCATGTATATGATCCTATAATTAAGAGGAATATAAAATTCGAAAAACGAAAACTCCTTCCTGGATGGCAGGAAATCAAACTTTCGTTTTCCACCTTAAAAGTGTGAATCTAAACGATCTGGGATTGTGCCTAATACTAGCAGAAAATATTCGAAAATATATTCACTATATTATCTGGGGTATCTGGGCTTGCTATGTGTTCTCAAAATAAGTCGAAACTCATGAGTACTCAATTATTGCAAATAGAAAATTTCATATCTGGGTTTACAATGCTAACATACCTTAGCAATTCTGGGGGGGTTTATCCACTAGCAAGTAGTTACTGTAATTACCTTGGCAATTATATCTGTTTTTCTGTGTACAATACTTAACATTCCCATACCGAAATGCGGCCCTGGTGATATATTTATGTATTACTAAATCACAAAGTTGCCTTGGTATATATATATATATACCAGGGCTGTCCACTTAGATTGGCTGTCTGCTTACCAGAGTGATCTGGTAAGTGGACAGTATATCTCAAGTGGCCAAAACAAAAAGTGTTAGTAAAGCAAAGCTGAAGTGGGCAGTGCAGTCCCCAAAATGGAAATTTTCTAGGGGGTCACCACCTTCATTATAATAATAATGATGAAAAACTTAAAATCTACATAACAGCAAATTAAGCACCTACGCAGGTTACTATGCAGTTATAAGTACATACCAAGCAAAAGCTTACCTCTTCCCGGACGTGGCGGATCTGTGGCGGGGTAAGGCTGAGCTGCCCCTGCTAGGGGGACACGGAGTTCTGCTCTTGGTATAGTCTGGGTTTGAGAGGTTCTGGGATAGGGTGTCGCAGTATATCCATAAGGAACACAATCATAATAATAATAGTGATGTCAGTTGTCAGTATAGTATCATAGCAAGACCACTATGATTCATAGTGGTGACTAACATACAGCTCATCATAATAATAATAATAAGCATGCAGCTCTGAGAGCTGGCTTCTGGGCATGTGGTATACATGCTGCCTGCTAAGCAGGGAGATAGTTCAGGGTTTACAGATCATGGTTAAAGCATCTTCATTATCAATCATAATAATAGAAAATCCTTAATAAATCTGTTCATATCAATAACAACATCCCCGTATCTATGAAACATCCACTGACAAGGGACGGATACAGGCATGGCTACTGGGGCAGTCTAAAGACTGGAGTCATATACTTTTATATAAAGTTACCTGATATTGCTCCATTGAGCCAGGCATAGGGCCAAGGGGCCAAGTTTAGGACCTTCGTCCAAGGTATTGCCAATCCACAATTAATTACTTAATGTAAATCAGTCCGGTACCGGTGTAGTCTCCACTCTACCAAATAAAGCAGTGTGCAGACAATCACCAGTTTACTTAGGAAAACAGAAAACAAACATGTTTTCCTATCACTTTTCACTGGCGACAGAAACCCCCACAAACTAATTGAGTTCGTCCCTGAACGGCCAGCAAATAAAAACAGTGCTCAGCAAGTCGAGACTTGCGAGTAATCACCTTTTGCAAAATGATACATGACTAACACCTGCAGTTGAGCTAACTATAAATACTCCTATCATACCATAGTAACCAAGAGTCCAAGTAGCATCCTAATACAAGCAGTTAGGCAAGGTAACAAACATGGGTTAATCTCTGATGCTGTCTCATAAACAGTACAACAATCACTTCTGGTGAAATTCTTCGAAAAGATCTGGTTTTCTAAACATATTAGCTAACTACTCCTAAGGAAAGTAAACTAAAAGGCATAAAGTAATCCTAATTGACTAGTCTGGCCTGAAAAGCTACTATGCAACCTAGGTAGTTACACTAATACAAAGCTGCTTAAGCAAGAGTTCTCAAACAAGTCGAAACCTGCGAGTACGAACGAAAGCAATCTGAAGTTACAATCCTCCTGATATTATCGTAATTACAATATCCCTCCCACAATAATCTGCGCCCATAGGGAGCTCGGGTGGCTGATGGTTCACACTGAGCCCTGAGGTGACAGATCGCCGGCTGGGATTGGCTGGGTTTACACGTTGCCAACGTGAGGAAGCATCGGCAGGCAGAAGTTATTCTCTTCTTCGATGATTATGGGCGCGTCACCATATACGCTAGAGCAAACCACTTCCTCGACCATGTCTTCCCGCTCAGTGTGGAACTGCTCTGGGGGTAGCTCGGGAACTTGAAGTGCCCAACGAACTTGCGCAAGGGGCTACCGGATCCCGTGCTCCTGGAGAGGACCGTTGACAGCTTCGAAGAAACCGTGCTCCTTCAAATCTGGATAGGACCCCACCACGACAAGACCACGCTTACACCTTGTGAAAGCTACGTTCATCCTGTTGTCGTCCCCTAAGAATGCGGAAGGCGAACGGGTTCTAGTAGTGAGCAAGATGACGTAATCTGCCTCTTGGCCCTAATAGCTATCCACAGTAGCCAGCTAGAACTCATTCACTATCTTCCTATGGAGTAATGAAGCAGGAGCCACTTGACCACTCATGATCTTACTAATTCTGTTTTGTTATGCGGTATAGCAGCAGATGACTGCTATCTTCCTTGCCGGGATTCCACACATATCGACGAGGTACAGCATATACTCGAAGAGGAAGGTGATCTCGGTGTCGTTGACCAGGGACTTCTTGGATATTACCTTGAAGTCGGTGCCAGAGGTGTCTACCCAAGCTAGGTGGATAGGCCCCTTTCTCCCCTCTCCTAAGAGATCAGCGGGGAAGGGAAATCCCTCATGGACCCATATATTATATACGGGGGCGGTGTGCTAAATCTAACCTCCGTAACATCGCTAGTTACTTGGTTCGTAGCAAGGGACGGGAACACGGTAGTTTTCCGTGAGCATCTGAATAGGAAATACAAAGGGGTTTCCTTTGAAATCACTATTGGCGGCCTCGGGTTTTACCATGCAAGCTAACCTCAGCAAGATAGAGAAGCCGAGGATAAGCTTTGCTAGTTTACTCCCATCGATGAGAGTCGGGGGTAATTACTTCGGATCTCCCACTAACACGACGTGTACCACACCGCGACAGGAGATAACGAAGAGCTTAGCGTCCTATACTTAGGAGGCTTCATCGACGAGGGCTACGTCAAATTGGATGCAATCCATCCTCTTCCCAATAGCCGTGGTGGTTCCAAAGGAAACCCCTTTGTATTTCCTATTCAGATGCTCACGGAAAACTACCGTGTTCCCGTCCCTTGCTACGAACC
>JBCBRR010000056.1:0-6883 GCA_039819605.1 Bacteroidota bacterium
TTCGTTACTTTTTTCATCATAGGAAAAAAGTAACGAAGCCCCCCGCAGGGGAAAAAGTAGCGTAAAATACGAACTTGAAAAACTACAACTGTAGACTAATAAAACGATAGAAACCCAGACACATAATCCACCCTCTATAACGATGTGATCTCTTGCACTTTCCCAAGAGTTTTCCATAACGCTGACAATTATCTAGGATAACCCCTTGTTTATACGACTCGTCTTGGTGATCGTACCAAAGTCGTTCTGCCCGGCGCTAGCCGCATCATAACCTCCCATATCCTCAAACTTAGTATACTTGCCTGTAAACTTAAGCATAACACTGTCGAGCGAACCGTTCCTATGTTTGGCTACAATCACTTCGGTAAGCCCCTGAGTAGGATTGCCCTCCTCGTCTTCTGTGATCCCATAGTACTCAGGCCTGTATAAGAAAAGTACCATATCGGCATCTTGTTCTATGGAGCCCGACTCCCGCAAGTCGGAAAGCAAAGGCCGCTTATTACCTCCCCGAGTCTCTACAGCACGGCTGAGCTGAGAAAGCGCTATGATGGGTACATGTAGCTCTTTTGCTAGGCTCTTGAGCGCACGTGATATGTTGGCGATCTCTTGTTCTCGATTGCCAGACCCTTTGGTATTCTCCCCAGACATCAACTGTAAATAGTCAATCACGATGAGCTGTACGTCATGCTTGGCTTTTAACCTCCTGGCCTTGGACCGCAACTCAAAGATGGAAAGTGCAGGAGTGTCGTCAATGTATATGGGGGCTTGAGACAATTGGGCAGTTTTGTGTATTAATTGCTGCCACTCATGATCCGCTAGGTTCCCTTTCTTGATTTTGTCGCTTTCTAACTCGGCCTCGGCTGCTATTAGCCGATTGGTTAGCTGTAGCGCAGCCATTTCTAAAGAGAAAATGGCTACAGCGTGGCTATGATCTATGGCCGCATTCCGTAGGGCCGAAAGTATAAAGGCTGTTTTGCCCATGCCCGGCCGCGCAGCTACGATGATGAGGTCCGCTTTTTGCCACCCTAGTGTCAGCCTATCTAAAGCCACAAACCCACTCGGGGTGCCTGTGAGCCCTTCTTTGTGCGTGCGTTTCGCTGCTAACTCTTTGAAAGCTTCGCCCAATAAGACACGTATAGCTGCATAGTTTTTGTTTATGTTCTTTTCGGTTATCTCAAATAGGGCTTGCTCAGTTTGGTCTAAGAGCTTGAAAACGTCAATGGTGTCGTCATAAGCGTCTTTGTGTACCGTCGTCGCCATGCGGATCAGTGACCGCTTAATGGCGTATTCTATAACGGCGCGTGCATGAAATTCAATGTTGGCTGCCGAACTGACCTGCGTAGTTAGCGAGGCTAGGTAGTAAGAACCGCCTACGTACTCCAGCTGCCCATTCTTTCTCAATTGGTTGACAACAGTGCGTAGGTCAATGGGCTCCCCATGGTTGAAGAGCTGTGTAATGGCCCGGTAAATCTCCTGATGCGTCTCCTCATAAAAACTCTCCGGTTTTAGAATATCGATAACATCCGTCAGAGCGTCTTTTTCTAGCATAAGCGCCCCTAAAATGCTCTGTTCTAGGTCACTGGCTTGGGGGGGTAGCTTGCCCACGGGCATTGCAGTGGGCGTCATAGCGGCTTGCACCGCTGTGCTGGATGATAAGGTCTTTTTGGGCTGCATGAGATGCTAAACTAAATCTTACGAAGACAACTTTTTTAACATTTTATAAACAGTGCTGACTAACGAATTTTCTCTATCTTTGGCTGTTGAGTGTTAACAATGCCACCGAGAACATGAACAAAAAAGACAAAACTATACACTGCGTGGGTATCGCAGACCCCGTCGTGTGTGACATAGCTATAAAGTTGCATAGGGAAGGCTACCATGTCACAGGTAGCACAGACACAATATGGCCCCCAAGCCAGCGAAAGTTATCCATCTTGGGTTTGTGGCCGCAGCAATTGGGCTGGCTGCCGGATCAGATTACGAGAGATACAATACATACGGCCCTTGTAGGAAGTAAAATACAGCCTGATAACCCCGAACTGCAGCGAATCCGACAGGTACATGTACCCTGTTGCGCATGCAATGGCTACTTGGCTGCACGTTTGTCAGACAGACAGCGCGTAGCCGTTGTGGCGTCACCCATAAGTAAACTGATTTGTACAATGGCGATCCGGATTTTACGCTATTGGGGCCGACCTGTTGATTATATAGTCGATACTCCGGGGTTAGAAAGTGTCGTACAACTTACACATGCGCCCCTCTGCGTGGTAGAAGAGACCTCCTGGCCCACCCCTGTCGCTTGGGAGAGTTTCACAGCTAGGTCCATCATATATATGCACCACATATTGATCATACCGCCCTATAAATTGGCACGCGGCACGATGGAATTGTCTGAGTACAGTGCCAAACTACGGGACATGATCGAATATTCTGAGAAGGGAAGTTCCATTATTTATGCAGATGATAATTCGCACGTAGACGGTAACTCGATTGAAGAAATGATCCGTGAGCGAAAAGGAGTCACTGGCTTCCCTTACCAAGCACATCTCCACTACTATGTAGGCGACGAGCTATACATAATGACGCCACACGGGGACATGTCTCTGGGGTCTATCGACGAGTCCAAACTACATGTCCTGAGCGCCGTACGAGAGCTGCTGTATCATGTAGGTATAACGTATGAGCAATTCTATCAGAGCTTGGCTGATTCATTTGACTTCCTGATCTTGGGCTAGGGCGCAAAGGGTTAGCCAAGCCATCAGACCCGGCCCCACACTAAATACCTCTTCATCTACATCAAAGGTAGCCGTGTGTATGTCAGACGGTTTTTTGTCTTGCGCATTGCTGGTGCCTAAAAAATAAAAGCATCCGGGGATTTTTTCTGTGTAAAAGCCAAAATCTTCCCCTATCATGGCTGTGGACCAGGGCTTAACTTGGGTATGCCCCAAGTACGCTTCGGCTGCTTCCCTAACCCTGGATGTCAATAGATCCTGGTTGTATACAGCTGGATAGCCCCTGGTGATATTGACTTCACAATTCCCGCCCATAGATTGGGCTATGCCGTGACTTATTTCCCTGATTCTTTGGTAAGCTAAGCGGCGTTCATACTCCCCCTGAGTGCGCAGAGTACCTGATAGGTGTACTTCCCCAGGAATGACGTTGGTGGTGTGACCGCCCTGTATCTGACATATAGAGAGTAAGCTAGATGTGGTGGGGCTCATGTTCCTGCTAACGATCTGCTGCAAGGCTACGACCGTGTGGGCAGCCATCAGGATGGTATCTACCGTGCGGTGTGGGAAGGCCGCATGGCCGCTGGTACCCTGTAGGGTGATACGTACTTCGTCTGTATTGGCTGAATTAAAGCCACTGGCTATACCGATCTCGCCGACCGGCAATTGAGGTGCTACGTGCTGCCCCAAAATGATGTAGGGTTGGGGATTCTCAAGTACACCTTCCTGTATCATCTGTGAAGCGCCTCCAGGCAATTGCTCTTCCCCGGGTTGGAATATTAGTCGGACAGTGCCTTCCCATACATCTTTGAGTTCGTGCAATATCTTCAGGGTGCCTATGAGAGAGGCTGTGTGCACATCGTGCCCACAGGCGTGCATGACGCCCGCTGTCTGGGATTTGTAAGGCACATCATTGGCTTCGTGTATGGGCAGGGCATCTATATCAGCCCTGAGGGCTACGATGCGCTTATCAGGGTTCTGACCTCGGATGTAGGCCACCAAGCCTGTTTGGGCCATGTGTGTGACCTCAATTTGCATCGCTTGCAGCGTCTCAGCTATATACTGGGCTGTCTTGAACTCTTGAAAAGAAAGCTCCGGATGCCTATGCAGATGCTTTCTGATACGGCTGACCTCCTCTTTATACTTACCCGCCAGCTGCTGTACGCGTTCTCTCATTGCTGTCATGATACGATACAAGTGCTACACCCTAAGGTAAGGATTGGCTTGCTTTTCATGGCCTACTGTGGTTGGCTGGCCATGACCAGGGTAAAGGGTCGTCGTGTCGTCCAGCACCAACACCTGCTCCCGAATGCTTTTGATCAGCAAGTCGCGGTCCCCGCCTGGCAAGTCTGTCCTACCTATGTTGTGCCTGAATAACACGTCCCCAACAAAACAAATGCCAGCTGCTGCATGGTACAATACAATGTGGCCTGGAGAATGGCCAGGTACATGTCGTATGGTTAGCGTCATATTACCTACCTGTACAACATCAGTAGGCGTTAGGAAAATATCGGGTTGTGCTGCTTGGTAGTCAGGAAATCCACAGGATTGTGCATAGGTCGTGGCGAATTGCAATACGGGTACCTCGTCAGGATGAATGGCTAACTTGACTTGGTAGGTATGCTTTATGTACTGATTCCCCACTACATGATCAATGTGGCCATGTGTGTTGATGAGGTGTGTAACCTGGAGCTCCTCAGCCTTTATAAAGTCACTCAGCTGTTGTTGCTCCTGTTGCGTTGCGCAACCTGGGTCTATAATGGCACAACTCCTCGTCTCATCATAGAGCACATACGTGTGCTCTGCGAATGGATTGAATGTAAAGCTATGCACTTGGAGCATACTAGGCGCAGCTGGGGTCGTTAGTTCAGATCTTGGGAGATGGTATCCATAGCCTTGGGTGGCTTATCTGCTGCTGGGCCAGATGGAGTTTCTTCTAAGGCAATGAGTGGAGCTATAATCAGCGCCACAATGGAAGATAGTTTGATAAGAATGTTCATAGATGGCCCTGCAGTATCTTTCAGCGGATCTCCTACTGTGTCGCCTGTTATCGAGGCTTTATGCGCTGCTGAACCTTTCTGATAGGTTGTGCCACCTATCGTTACCCCTTTCTCAAAAGATTTTTTGGCATTGTCCCAAGCTCCCCCTGCATTGGATTGAAAAAGGGCCATAAGCACGCCACTTAGCGTAATACCGGCTAGAAAGCCGCCTAAAACCTCAGGCCCGCCTACAATACCGATACAAATGGGGGTTAGGACAGCCAGTAAACCAGGTAAAAACATGCCACGTAGGGCGGCTTGCGTAGAGATCTGTATACATCTGTCATACTCGGGGGCAGCTGTGCCCTGTATAAGGCCTTTGATCTCCTGAAATTGCCTCCGGACTTCCTGGACCATGGCCATAGCTGCTCGTCCTACTGCGGCTATGGTGAGCGCAGAAAATAGGAAAGGTATCATACCCCCTACCAGCAAACCTGCTAGCACAGGTGCCTGGTAGATATCTATGGCTTGTATATGGGCTGTCCGCACATAGGCGGCAAAAAGTGCCAAGGCAGTCAAAGCAGCTGAGGCAATGGCAAAGCCCTTACCTGTAGCCGCTGTTGTATTGCCTACGGTATCTAGGATGTCGGTACGCTGTCTGACGGTTTGCGGTAGTTGACTCATCTCCGCGACCCCCCCTGCGTTATCTGCAATAGGTCCAAAGGCATCTATGGCCAGCTGCATAGCTGTGGTAGACATCATGCTAGCAGCTGCCATGGCTACCCCATAAAAGCCTGCCATATGAAAAGCTACATAGATCCCGGCAGCGAAAAGTAGCATCGGCAACGCGGTAGAAGACATGCCCACACAGAGCCCTGCTATGATATTGGTAGCATGGCCCGTATTGGATTGCTCGACGATAAACCGTACAGGGCGTCTGTGCATGGATGTAAAATACTCGGTAACGAGGCTAACCGACAGGCCTACGATCAAGCCCGTTAGCGTGGCATAAAAAACTTGGTTTGCTGTAAAGTACTGGCCGCGCATCATTAGGTCAGTGGGCAAGGTAAATTTCACTATACCATAAGAGGCGAGGGCCGTTAGGAATATGGCTAGGGCATTGCCACTGTTGAGGGCGCTTTGCACCCCACCGTTGTCATGCACCTTCACGAGTCGCGTGGCCAGTATCGAAAAGCACAGACCTGCTATGCCCATCAGTAACGGCAATAAGATTGGAGCCAGTATACTGTACTGACTAGGTATGATTACCTCATTTCCCAGCACCATAGCTGCCAATAGTGTAGCCACATAAGAACCCAGCAGGTCAGCACCCATACCCGCTACATCCCCCACATTATCCCCTACGTTATCGGCAATGGTGGCCGGATTGCGCGGGTCATCTTCAGGTATATTAGCCTCTATTTTACCTACCAGGTCAGCACCAATATCCGCGGCTTTGGTATAGATTCCTCCTGCCACACGGGCAAACAGGGCTACGCTTTCTGCGCCCAGTGAAAATCCAGTCAGTGTCTCTAAAATCACCACCATTGTATCGCGCTGTAGCAGGTTCATGTCAGCTGGGCCTAGGTAATAACACAATACGAGTAGTAATAGGCTTAACCCGAGGGTAGCCATACCGGTGAGCCCTACGCCGATCGCCGTACCGCCTGCGAAAGCGACATGAAAAGCCTGTGCTAAACCTGTCCTAGCGGCCTGTGCAGTGCGCACGTTGGTGCGGGTAGCCACCTGCATGCCCATCCAGCCTGCGGCTGCCGAGGTCAAGGCACCCAGGAGAAAAGTAACTACAATGAGTGGATGGGTAGGGGTAACCTGAGCGCTTGCCAACAGGTACAAAGCGGCACAGGTAAGCAGTATAAAGGGGATCATGCTCTTATAGGCTGCTTGGAGGAAAGCGGTGGCGCCTTGTGCGATGTGATGTGCGATTTGTAACATTTTAGGCTCACCTGCCTCTTTTTGCTGAATCCATCTGGCTTGGTAAAGGGCATAGATTAGGGCTAGTGAACCGGCTAGCGGCAGATAATGTAGCATATTATACATGTATTGGGTTTGTGCAGGTGTTGTCACAACTGCATTTATGGGTTGGGTGTTAGGTTAGCTATGCGATTATAGCTCATAGGGAGCCCCCTGCCGGGATCGAACCAGCGACCTACTGAT
>JBCBRR010000057.1:0-6816 GCA_039819605.1 Bacteroidota bacterium
ACAGGCAGGTGAACAAGTAGGCCTAGAAAAAGGTAGACAAGAAGGTGAACAAGTGGGTCTAGAGAAAGGCAAAGAAGAGAGTAAGATAGAGATAGCTACACAGATGCTATTGGCCCATTTACCTAGCGAGCAGATATGCGCTTTGACAGGGTTAAGCACTACAAAGGTTGCGCAACTCGCGGCACAGCTTGGCCAATAACTCCTGGCATCCCCTATAAGAAATGTACCTTATCATGATCCGAAATATAGTGGTTCCCAATAGCTGGACAAGGTTGTAGCCTCTACGACTATTTTCTTCCATCTGCTTACTATGCTCCGTATAATCTTATACTCACTACGACAGGGTAGCCTCGACTTTGGAGACCTATAGGGCCACTTTGGGCTTGCATGCGGCAGTTTGATGCTGTCCCCACACATGTTGCTCCAGAAACTCCGCTGCACGCACTTTAAGAATTATGACCACTGCGAGCTGGATTTTGCTACACAGCTCAACTGCATCATAGGACACAATGGCGCTGGCAAAACCAACCTGCTAGATGCTATCCACTACCTGTCCCTGACGAAAAGTGCCTTCCACATGGGAGATATGCAAAACATCGCACATGGCCAAGAAGCACTCTGCATACAAGGGCGGTTCCAGAAAAGTGCAAAACACTATGACGTGCAGTGCGTCGTGCGGCGTGATCAGGGTAAGACTGTAACTACGAACGGAGAGACTTACAACAAGCTCAAAGACCACATTGGGCAGTTTCCTGTAGTATTGACTACCCCTCATGATACGGATCTGATTCGTGGCAAAAGCGAGGTGCGTAGGCGCTTTTTTGATAGCCTCCTCTGTCAGCTAGATAACGCATATCTACATACACTCATCCAGTATCAACAGGTCCTCAAACAACGCAATGCCCTGCTGAATATGTATCAGACCCAGGGGAGCATAGACCGGGATTTGATACGCTCTTATGATCAACAGCTGCTCCCACTAGGGCGTAATATCTATGAGGCTAGAAATGCGTTCGTAACTACTTTTGAACCTACCTTGCAAACCCATTATGAGTACCTGGTGACAGCACCTGAGGTCATTAGCCTGACCTATAAGTCGGAGCTATCTGGCCCTGATTTTGAACAGCGCTATCGAGACAACTGGTGGCAAGACGTAACGAACCAACGCACTACCCTAGGGGTGCACCGAGATGATTTTGTCTTTGGATTTCATGAGGGGTTGCTCAAACGGTGGGGCTCACAAGGCCAACAAAAATCGTTTATCTTGGCACTCCGCCTGGCTCAATTCACAGCTATACAACAAGTATTACACTGCAAGCCGCTGCTCCTCCTGGATGACGTCTTCGACAAACTGGATACAGAGCGCTTTGGGCGACTGGTCACTTTGATAGCAGAGGAACGCTTTGGACAAGTCTGGATAACAGATGCCCAAGGGGATCGGAGTAGCCATATCCTGAAGCAGTTGGCTGCAGATAAGGCGGTATTTACGATCGAGCGCGGGAGATTGGTGGGCAGGCATTAGTTTTGTCTGTATATAAGCCCCAAAAAATGACCATAGACCAAACCTTACTCGACAAGCTGGCTCACTTAGCTAGGCTAGAGCTGTCGGCTGCTGTAGAAGCAACCATGTGCCAAGACCTTAGCAAAATAGCTACCTGGATCGAAAAGCTGACCCAAGTAGATACCCAAGAAGTAACATCCGCTGCCAACCTACCTGTCACACAGCCTATCATGCGGGAGGATATGCCACAGACGCCGCTGCCACATGCGTCAGGCTTATCTAACGCACCCCGGACTGACTCTCACTATTTTAGGGTACCCAAAGTGCAGGACCGATAGGCTCCTGTACCCACCTCCCTCCTTAGCGGTATGGAGCCAAATCGTAAAAACATAGTACGCCACCTGAGTCTACGTAAGGTTTGGCTACCTATTGTGCTGGGTATCGGGATTGTCTGCTACCTGGTCTTAAGTGACCCAGCGCTCAAGGTAGATCAACTGCGACGGGTCCAAGAAGCAGATGGGCGCTATATCATGCTGGCTTTCTTATCCATCATGGTACGTGACTTGGGGTATATGTACCGCATCCGTGTGCTGACCCAGAATAGCCTGAGCTGGCTGGCTACGTTTTATGTGATAGTACTTTGGGAGTTTTCAGCAGCTACTACGCCCTTTGTAATCGGCGGAGGCATAGTGGCTGCTTTCCTGCTGGCTAAAGAGGGCGTTAAGCCAGGTAAGGCCATTGCCTATATCATGCTCACTACCATTTTCGATAACCTCTTCTTTGTGCTGGCCGCCTCGCCCGGATTGGTGGGTATGTACCAGTCTATATTTCAAGAACTGGGCAGCATAGATAGTAACCTAGAGAATGGGTTGCGCTTCGTATTCTGGCTCAGCTATCTGGTTGTATCAGTATACACCCTCGTCGTTGCCTGGGCTTTGTTTGTCACACCTAAACCCTTGCAGGCCCTATTGAGCTGGTGTGCCCAACGCTTCTTTGTAAAGCGGTGGAGAACAGCAGCTGATCAGTACGCTACGGACATCGCGGTGGCCGCTGGCGAAATGCTGCGAGAAAGCCTGGGCTACTGGCTCAAAGTCGGTCTTACCACCATGGGCATTTGGAGCGCTCGCTATGTCGTGTTAAATCTGATCATGATGGCCTACGTGCCCCTGTCACTCATGGATCATATACGTATACTGGCCAAACAGATTATCCTATGGACCACCATGCTGTTTTCCCCCCTGCCGGGCAGTAGCGGCACTACAGAATTTTTCTTCAAGCACCTGTGCCAAAGCACCCTAGGACATTATACGTTGATCACAGGTGTGGTTTGGCGCCTCATGACCTATTATATCTACCTGCTGCTAGGTGCCATGATCCTGCCCCGATGGCTAAAAAGGATGTTTTATGACCAAGGCTCTCCAGCGAAACGGGGGAAAGCAGAAAATAAGAGGTTCAGCTCCCATTCTGCAGTCTCTACAGAGTCAGAACCATGAACGGCATTTCTCTCGATCGATTTCCCAAACTGCTTCCTTATGGTACCTGGCGCTGCCTCAGCAGGATCGGTAGCCCCAATTAAGGTTCTAAAGTCAGGGACCGCGTTGTCTTTTCTTAGGGCTAACATGACGACATGACCCGAAGCTATATATTCAGTTAGGTCTTTGTAGAAAGGACGCTCTTGGTGCACTTTGTAAAATTTAGCGGCTCCCTGTACTGTGAACCGACGTAGCATGCAGTCCAAGATTTCAAACCCATTTTCTTCCATGATGGTTATGATTTTCCCGACCTGCTTGTCTTTCACAACGTCTGGCTTCAGGATTGCTACGGTATAGTCGCCGTCTACTTGTAATTTTTCCATGTGTGTTTGTATGCTGCTTGTTTTATGTGCAATGTTGTTTCTTAGCTGCTAATTTAGCTATAAATTGCGAATTGTTTCAAAAATCGGATATCATTCTCCACAAATAGCCGTAAGTCACGGATGCCGTACAGGAGCATGGCAATGCGTTCAATGCCTAACCCAAAGGCAAACCCAGTATATACCTCTGGATCGATATGGCAATGCTGGAGTACGGCCGGGTCGATCATACCTGCACCCATAATTTCTACCCAACCTGTATATTTACAGAGGTTACAGCCGCGCCCCCCACATGGGTGGCAGCTCATGTCTACCTCAGCACTGGGCTCTGTAAAAGGAAAGTAGGAAGGCCGCAAACGCATGGCACACTGGGTGCCAAATAAGCGCTTGACAAAATACAGGAGGGTTTGCTTGAGCTCTGCAAAACTCACGTCGCGGTGGATGTAGCAACCATCTAGCTGGTGGAAGAAATAGTTTGCACGGGCCGAGACAACTTCCCGGCGATATACGCGGCCTGCAGAGATGATGCGTATGGGGGGCTTTTGCACCCCTAGGGCCCGGATCTGCACAGAAGAGGTATGCGTCCGCAATAGCTTGTTATGTTTAGGGTCTACAAAGAAGGTATCCAACACATCTCGCGCGGGGTGGTTGGGAGGGAAGTTGAGCGCTCCAAAATTGTGCCAATCGTCCTCAATTTCAGGTCCTTCGACACTGTGAAAGCCTAGCTGCACAAAGGCCTCTACAATTTTATTTTTTACCCTGGTCAATGGGTGTAGCCCCCCTAGGGTATCCGTTGGGGGAGGTAGAGTCCAATCCTCTTTTTCAGAGGTACGAGCGGCTGATGGGGTTTGCCATTGCTCAGCCAAGCTTTTGTAACGCTGTAGGGCGCGGTCTTTCAACGCATTTACCAAAGCCCCTAGCGCTTGCTTTTCTGCTGGCGGCGCGCAGCGCAATGCATGAAACAGCTCAGCTATGGCGCCTTTCTTAGCGATGAACTGCGAGCGAAAGGCGGCTACATCCAAGGGACTGCTGACGGGATAGGCCTCGATTTCGGCCCGTAATTTTTCGATCTGCTCGTGCATATATGGCTAGGGGTCGCCCCTGCATAGTGTTGTGTAATGCTTACAAGTTGTGGGCGGATTTCCTGAGCACAAATCTACACCGGGGTAAGGAGAGCTGCAAGAGCCTTCTATTACCCCCTACGATTTGCCCTGCTATACGTGCCCTAGTTCCTGCGACAAAATGCAATAGTAACCTGCCTTGCTTGTGTTTACGGATCCTACGCTTGCGCATCCCCTAAATAACACCGTATCTTCGTGTTACCTGGGGCGGCCCTAAGACAAGTGGCAACGTCAGGAAAGCCCAGTAACCCGAAGTATATATCGCCCCATGTGCAGTGCGACCCATTATCTTAGCACCTGGCTCTTACTAGCCTCTCTATGCCTGAGCCTGCATAGAGCAACCGCTGAGGTAGACGACAATGAACCTGTACTCGAAAGCACCCACTTAGAGGTGCTACGGAGTGACAACGGAGTGCTCACCCTGCGTATGCGCGCCGACCAGTTCGTAGAGTACGCTAACGGAGATCGGTTGTATCCGGCAGGTATCTATGTAGAATTCTACGACGCGCAAACCCAAAAGATAACCGGTACCCTGACCGCCAGCCGCGTTACATACACCGCCGAGCAACGTATATACACGCTCAGTGGGGATGTAAGCATTAAAAATGGTGAGGGCAATAAGCAGGTGCATACCGAAGAGCTATACTGGAATCCAAATACAGAAGATATATACACCCCACAACCCGTCAGCATAGAAACGGCAGAAGAACGGCTAGAAGGGCATGGGTTACGGGCTAAACAAGACTTGAGTCACTATACTGTACTGGCCCCTGCAGGATTTGTCAGCGTAGTATCTCCCACCAGCTAGCTGTACAACCCACTCACTGCGCAGATCTCCACTACACGCTACAAAAACACCTTGTCGACAGCTTCCTCACCCTACATCCCCATCCTCACATCCCTCGTCTTTTCCGCTTTTTTCTCAGGCATAGAGGCAGCTTTTCTGGGCGTAGATAAGCTGGGCATGGAACTGGCGCGCAGTTCTGAGACGCTTGTGGGTAGACTCCTGACTGATTTTGCCAGAAGCCCCAGCCGCTTCCTTACAGCACTGCTGATTGGCAATACCATTGCCCTGGTCGTATACAGTGCTTGCATAGCTGAAGTGATCGGCAATTGGATATATGGGCACGTGCCTTATTTGGTGCATAGCCCCGGCCTTTGTCTTGGCATAGAAACTTTACTCAGCACTTTCGTCGTGTTGATTGTGGCTGAGTTTATCCCCAAGCGTATCTTTTTGCGCTCTCCCTACCGCCTCCTGAAGTGCTTTGCCGTACCTATGCGTGTGATCACTTACGTATTGTGGCCCCTGGTTTTAATCGCGAACTGCCTAGCACATGTTTTTATCAGACGCGTGCTCAAACATACGTATCAGGAGACACGCCCTGTTTTTGGCCTTACCGACCTGCATTCTTTTATCAAAAATGCCCTGCAGCTACAAGCAGAAACGCCTGTCAAAGTCAGCGCGCGTATCGTGAGTCAGCTCATAGAATTCAAGAAGATTAGGGTACGGGACTGCATGACACCCCGGGCTGAAATCGTGGCGATTCGTAAAGCAGATGGCTTACCTGCTCTCAAGGAAGCCGCTATGAAGAGCCAACATTCCAAAATATTGGTCTACCAAGACAATATCGATAATATCGTCGGGTACTGTCATGTCAAGGCCTTTTTTCATACCTCACAGCCCATAGATGCCTTACTTACACCGATGATGGTGGTACATGAAGCCAACCTAGCCAGTGAAGTGATGGTCAGGTTGATTACCAGCTGCAAGAGCCTGGCACTAGTCGTAGATGAATTTGGAGGCGTAGCGGGCATCGTGAGTGTTGAAGATTTTGTAGAAGAGATCGTAGGTGACATAGAGGATGAGCACGATGTCAATAGGTTACTCGCAGAGGAATTGAGCCCAGGCATCTATTTACTCAGTGCCCGGCATGAGATTGACTACCTAAATCACACCTATGGCTGGCACATTCCGCAGGGAGATTATGATACGCTGGGTGGGTTTATTACTTCTGCGATAGGCAGAATCCCCCAACTGCATGAGTGGGTGGATATTGCGCCTTTTACCTTTAAAATTACAGCCGTGCAGGGCGCTAGGATCGATACTGTAGAGCTGTTTCTGGATAAGCCAGGATGATAACTAAGCCCTTGAGGGGATGGTAAGGGTAGCTACTGGGCAGGGATAGTAAGGGGGTGTAGCTTATTGAGTTCACAGCTTTTACGATACCTTCCCCTGCGGGGGGCTTCGTTACTTTTTTTCCTACGAGATAAGGGGGGGGGGAATCATATGCATCTGGGCTTATGTCGTTTTAAGAAGCGGTGGTTGTAATCATTTAAGCTCG
>JBCBRR010000058.1:0-6561 GCA_039819605.1 Bacteroidota bacterium
TTTAGCCAAATTTGATAGTCGCGGGCGGATTTTTTTGGTTACTTTTTTCATCATGGGAAAAAAGTAACGAAGCCCCCCGCAGGGGAATAAGCTTCGTAAAACCCAAACCTGAAAAACTACAACTACAGCCTAATAGAACGACAGAAGCCCAAACACGTAAATCATATCATAGTCATAGCTGATTTTTTTGACTACTTTTTTCATCACAGGGAAAAAGTACCCCTCCTCCTCATCCCCCTCCCCTATCTCTATTGATTCTACGTTTGCACATACACACCGTATCTTCGTATTATCCAACACATCCTCCACTCAATTCATTATCTTTACCCCAACAACCCCCTTCATATCCTCTATGAAAATCATCATCACCGGCGGTGGCACCGGCGGCCACATCTACCCAGCCATCGCCATCGCAGACCACCTACAACAAACCCATCCGCAAACAAACCTCCTCTTCGTCGGCGCCGAAGGCAAAATGGAAATGCAACATGTACCTGCCGCAGGCTACCCCATCCTGGACCTACCCATCCGAGGTATGCAATCCCACGCCCGTTGGCAAAACCTAACTATCCCCTGGAAACTCACAGTTAGCCTGTGGAAAGCCTATCGCATTCTTCAAGACTATCAACCAAACGTAGTCGTGGGTACCGGTGGCTACGCTAGCGCACCTACCGTATATGTGGCTGCCCTGCTGGGTATTCCAACCCTAATCCAAGAACAAAACGCCTACGCAGGCCTTGCGAATAGATGGCTGGCACCCCGTGTTCGTAAAATAGCCGTGGCCTATACGGGCATGGACCAATACTTCCCTAAAGAGAAAATCACATTGACGGGTAGCCCCGTACGGAAAGATATCATGGACCCCAAAGCCACGAAAAAAGTAGCCTGCAACCACCTGAGTATATCCCCAAAAAGGACCTGCTTGCTAATTTTGGGAGGTAGCCAAGGCGCACATAGCATTAACCAAGGAATCCTGACCGCCCTGCCAAAGCTCATGGAGCAAAATGTGCAACTCATTTGGATTACAGGCCCCAGTTATTTAGCATCAGTGCGTACCCAAATAGACCCTAAATTTCACCCGCATATCAAGACCTTCGCTTTCGTAGATCGCATGGACCTGGCCTACGCTGCAGCTGATATCGTCGTGGCCCGCGGGGGAGCTCTGTCGATTGCAGAACTCTGTATAGCACAGAAACCTACTATCTTGATCCCCTCCCCCTACGTAAAAGCAGACCACCAAACCCAAAACGTAAAAGCCTTAGTGGCCGAACAAGCCGCTATACATATCACAGACTCAGCCGCCCAACAGGATTTGGGGCCCGCTATCGTAAATTTGCTGCATGATGCAGACCGAAGAAAAACCTTGGCCCAAAACATAAAGCGATTGGCTAAGCCCAACGCCACAGAGGATATCGTAGCACTGATCCAACAATTGGCCGAGCCACATGCAGCCTAAACCATGCCTATAATCGATCGCTATACAAAAGCATATCTCATCGGTATCGGTGGCAGCGGCATAAGCACGCTGGCTAGGTGGTTTAACCAACAAGGTATGCAGGTGTGGGGATATGATAGGGCTTCCACAAAACTTACGGACCAGCTGTGCCGAGAAGGCATCGGCATACACTTTACTGAGGATCCGGCCGATATCCCTGCAGCCATTTTGCACAATAAAGCCCAAACCTTGGTCGTATATAGCCCAGCCATTCCTAAACAGCAAGCCCTGCGGCAATACCTACATGAGCAAGGCTATGCTTGCTACAAACGGGCAGAGATACTGGGCATGATCACCCAGCAATATTTTACGGTGGCTATAGCGGGTACCCACGGCAAGACTACCACCTCAGGCCTTATGGCACACATCCTCATAACAGCCGGTAAGAATGTAACCGCCTTCTTAGGGGGTATCGCCAAAGGGTATGATACCAACCTGCTGATCAGCGGTGCGGAAGACAAGGACCGTATTGTGGTCATAGAAGCTGACGAATTTGACCACTTTTTCCTGCATTTGCACCCAAACATAGCCATCATCACCACCGTAGACCCGGATCATTTGGACATCTACCAAGATCAGGTGGGGTTCGAAAAGGGATTTTGCGACTTCGTGCGGCGGGTACCTGCCGACGGGGAAGTGATTGTACAGCAAGCCGCCAGGCAGCGGCTGCTCAGCCATGGCCCCATGCGGCACATGCGGGAGTATGCACAAGCTGGTAGCCCCATAAACGCCGCGAACATACGTATAGATCAAGGGCAGTTTTGTTTCTATTATGTGGGTGAAAGTGTCACGATACGCGATATAACACTGCCCGTACCTGGCTATCACCAGCTGGAAAATGCACTGGGCGTTATCACAGCCTGTTTAGCTATGGGCCTATCCCCAGCAGCAATTCGGCACGGAATACACACTTTCGCAGGTATGCAACGACGCTTCGACTATGTCATACGACACCCAGATCTGATTTTCCTAGACGACTATGGACACCACCCGGTAGAAATCGAGGCGCTACTGCGCACACTGCGCCAGGTACATCCCGGCAAATCCATCACAGTAGTCTTTAGACCCAATCTGTATACAAGAACCCGCGACTTTGCAGACGAATTTGCGCAGAGCCTGAGCCTAGCCGATCATGTCTTTCTGTTGGATATTTATCCAGATAGGGAGGAGCCTATAGAAGGTGTATGCGCCACGTCTATCTTCGAGAAGATAGCATTACAGGATAAGCACTTGTGTACGACACAAGATGTATTGGAGCAGCTGGCCGCCCAAGGGAAGCCCGAGGTGATCGTGGCCCTAGGTTCCGGAGGCGTCAGTCCTTGGGTACCCACCATCAAGGCATGGCTGCTCAAGTTATTGCAAGAGCAGGATTAGCTCTGATGGGGCACCGACGCTGGTTCTACAGGCATATACTGACGGATGTATACGATCAAAGCCATGCCGCCCAGGATAGCTATGTCAGCCAGGTTGAAGATCGGGAAGAAGATAACGTACTTACCCGCTAGTCCAGGCACCCAACTGGGCAGCTGCCCCGACCAAATGTCTAGATAAAACATGTCGATAACCTGGCCGTAAAACCAGGACATAGGGGCCTGATAAGGCACATTGTCAAGCAACACGCCGTAAAAAATGCTATCAATTCCGTTGCTAGCAGCCCCCCCCAAGACGAGCGCCCATCCAAAAAGCAGCCAGGAGAATAGGCCCGTACTTTGGGCAGATTGCCAAATGTATTGCCCAATGCGTATCGTAATGACGAGCCGTATGAGGGTTAAGAGGATCTTGTCATACCGAAAGCCAAACTGGATACCAAAGGCCATTCCCGGATTGAGCGTGTAGTACAGCTTGAACCAATTCCCTAGCAAAGGTATTTGGCCCAAAGGACCCATCTCCATCGTGAGATGAACCCCTAGCTTGATGGCCTGGTCTAGTAACAGGGTTAGGAATGCCGTGTAAAAGTAGGTAGAGACCCTGTGCATAGGCGATACCGCTAGCCCACTACCCAAAATAGATGACCTATCGGCCCTGTTGGACACCGCCGCTTCCTGGGTAATGGGTTCTATTGCCTGCGTAGTGGTGGTATGCATGGGGTCCTGCTGGCAACTGTGTTAGGCCAGCGATACATACAAATGTACACAGGCAAGCCACTAGGCCCAAGTGGCTTGGGGCAGACAAAGCTGAGCCAGCGTTTCCACCGCATAATCGACCTCCGCTATCGTGTTGTATTTGCTGAATGAAAACCGCACCGTACCCCGCTGCGGATCTGTGCCCAGCGCCTCGATAACATGGGAAGGGCGCAGGCTCCCGCTGGCACAAGCACTGCCCGCAGCAGCGGCAATCTGTTGAATATCTAAGTTGAATAAGAGCATCTCATATCCTATGGAGGGAGGTAGCGAGACACTCAGCAGCGTGTAGAGACTTCGCTCCAGATCGTGACTAGACCCGTGAAACGCGACATCGGATAGGGTAGTTACCAACCGGTGCAGCATATGTTGCTTAAGCTGTCGGATGTAGGCCTGATGCGTGGCCATGTCGCGATAAGCCACCTCCAACGCAGTAGCCAACCCCACAATGCCCGGCACATTTTCAGTGCCCCCACGCATACCCCTTTCTTGCCCCCCTCCATAGATCAGGGGAGCCAGCTGGCTATCTGGGCTCACATACACAATACCAACCCCCTTGGGTCCATGAAACTTATGCGCAGAGCCCACGAGCAGATGGACGGCCAGCTTTTGCAAGTCTAGTGCGTAATGGCCAAGGGTTTGTACCGCATCTGTATGGAAAACAGCCTTGTAAGTTTTACAAATCTCCCCAATGCGGTTCAAATCATTGAGGTTCCCGATCTCATTATTGCCATGCATCAGGCTCACCAGGGCTTGCGGATAACGCTCCAGTAAGTTTATCAAATGCGCATACTGTAGATCACCCTGGGCATCTACATCTACATAATGGCACTGAATATGCCCCGTACGCGTCATCTGTGCCAACGGTTCTAACACCGCCATATGCTCTAAGGGCGAAGTGATGACATGCCGTATGCACAAGGCCTCCACGGCACCCCGCAAGACCATGTTGTTACCTTCAGTACCACCTGAGGTAAAAAACAGGTGAGCAGGCGCTATGTTAAGCAAGCCCGCCACTTGTTTACGGGCCTTCTCAACGGCTACCTTAGCCTCCCGGCCATAGCTATGCGTGGCAGATGGGCTGCCACAGAGCCGGTGCATGTAGGGAAGCATGGCGGAGAGAACAGCCGGGTCCAATAAGGTGGTAGCTGCGTTGTCTAGATAGGCCCGGGAGACCATGGGAGTTTAGTGTCAGGCTGTTAGCTGCTGTATATCCTGCAGTGCCTGGCGCATCATATTCTGGACATGGGCCATGGTCGTAGCTTCTACAAACAGCCGAAGTACAGGTTCTGTATTGGATTTGCGTAGCAAGAGCCACCCTTCGGGCAATCTTACCTTAACACCGTCTCGGGTATCTATCGAATAAGCCTGGTAGACATCTCGTATCGCATCAAAGAGCCCTGGTACATCCAGGTCAGGCGAGATATCGAGCTTATGTTTGAGCATATAGTAGGTAGGCAGCTGGGCTTTCAGCTCAGAGGCTGGACATTGTAGATTCGCCAAGTGGGTTAGCAACAGCGCTATACCTACCAACGCATCTCGATTGTAGTGCAGCGCAGGATAGATAACTCCCCCACTCCCCTCCCCCCCAATGACAGCTTGTGTAGCCCGCATCTTGTCAACAACATGGCGTTCGCCCACTGCAGAGGTGGTATGCTGAGTACCACATTGAGCAGCCAACGCGCCCAGGGCATCTGTGGAAGCCAGGTTACTAACCGTATTGCCGGGGGTATGCCGCAACACATAGTCAGCCACTGCTACCAGCGTATATTCTTCACCCCAAGCCTCCCCGTTTTCGTCCACAATAGCCAGCCGATCGACATCAGGGTCTACCGCTATACCTAGGTCATAGGCACCTTGTCGGACGGTACTAGCCAGGGTTGTCAGATGCGCAGGCAAGGGTTCCGGGTTATGTGCGAAAAGCCCTGTCGGCTCATCATTGAGTACTGTGCTGTGGGCCACGCCGAGGGCTTTGAGGAGTTTAGGTACGAAAATCCCCCCGCCGGAATTGATACCATCTACGGCCACGAAAAACTTTCGCTGCGCAATCCTAGCTGGGTCTACCAACGGCAAAGCCAAGATACGTTCGATATGCATATCCATGTACTCTGGGGTAGCCACATAAGTGCCCATCGCTTGTGTGTTTGCAAAGACGTACGGAGGCTGAGCCACAGCAGTGGCAAATATTGCCTCGGCGGTAGCTGCCTCTATGTATTCCCCAGCTTGATTAAAGAGCTTGAGTGCATTCCAATCAGCGGGGTTATGGCTAGCCGAAATGACGATACCGCCTTGAGCTTGCACATGCCTAATGGCCATCGCCACAGTCGGGGTTGTAGAAAGGCCCAGGTCGATGACATGGATTCCCAAGGCTTGCAGGGTAGCGCTGACGAGCTGACTGATGAGGGGGCCTGAAGGGCGCGCATCGCGACCCAGGATTATGCGTTTTGGGGAGGCCTGGTGGCAGATATGGCTGCCGAAGGCAGCAGTTACATGGGTGATGTCTACGGGGGTAAGGCTTGTACCGACCGAGCCACCGAGGGTGCCTCGCATACCGGATATGGATTTGATAAGGGGCATGGGGTGTTGCTTTTTGGGGCTGTCCTAGATAACACGAAGATACAGTGAGAATGGGTTTCCCCTACGATAAGGGGAATAGCTTGGCAATGTGATGAGGGAGGTCACTCTTTTACAAGGGATGAGACCGTTAGCATTCACTACCCCAGGTGCCGATTTTGGGCGACTTTATCCCAGAAATTGGCCTTTTACACACTATTAGGAATGATTAGGTGTCTGGGTTTCTATCGTTTTATTAGTCTGCAGTTGTAGTTTGTCAAGTTCGGGTTTCACGATGCTTTTTGCCCTGCGGGCAGCTTCGTTACTTTTTTCCTATGATGAAAAAAGTAACCAAAAAAATCACCCGCGATTGTCAGATTTGGCTAAAAGACC
>JBCBRR010000059.1:0-6357 GCA_039819605.1 Bacteroidota bacterium
CCTCCAAGACAGTATAGATACTATCACCTTTGAGGGCTCTCTGTATAATCGACAATACCTCCGATATCGCTAGGCCTTTTACTACCAGTGTCGGTAGAGCTTTCAGGGCAGCACTGCGAACCATATAGCTACTATCTCCGAGGGCATTCAAGATATGGGGTGTGGCTTCGGGTGCAGGTGCTGCCACTGAAGAAGCAAGAACACGCAAGACATCGTGATGCAACTCAAGTTTGCTATTGCTGAGGGGCTGCTTGAGTAAAGACAAAAACACTTGTACATGAGCGTCTCTGGCTACTAAAGAGCAAAATATTTCGACGGTCATTTCACGAATCTTCACATCACTAGCATGGATACTTGACCGAAGTATAGGTAAGATCTGACTTTTCATGAGCACATCGTTTTCTAGCAAGGAACGAAGCGATGCTAGTGCAGCTAATCTGACTTTAGGGTCATCATCTTGGAGGGCTTTGCAGAGCGAGGATATGACATGGTCTACAGAAATGCCTCTTTTTGCTAGCGCACAGAAAATCTCTAAAGTATCTTGACGGATCATACAGTCCCTACTGTTGATAGCCAGTTGCAGCAAAGGCAGTATTTCTGCTTCAAATAGATCTATGGCTACTGAAGACTTGAGCCCTGATAGCATAGCCCGGTGAGCGTCAGGTGCGTCATTTTCGAATTGACTGAAATACATAGACAAGGTTTCTTTCATCAGCTCGGCTTTATAACATCTAGCTACACTGCTACACGTCGAAAGCAATGCCAACGGAACTGCTGATGGCGCCCGGGCAAGCGCTGTATCATGATGGTAACGGTCATTATATTTCAGCGAACTTTGTTTAACCCACGTACTAAGCTTCTCACCTAAACGAAATTCTTCTTCTAAAGCTGTGACACCTTGCTGCTCCTCATCTTCGCCCTGGCACAACAACAGCCACTCATTCACCAAGCGTAGCTGTAACATCAGATGTTGTAGCCCTAATATTTCTCTAGGGGCAGCGTCAACAAGCCTCAGTAGCTTGCACATACGTGCTAGACGTATACTTTTGGCCGCTTCGGCATCAGCTAATGTCGTATCTTGTAGTACTTCACTTGCCATAGATGCAAGCACCCCTGTATAATGCAACTTATACATATGTGTTTTAAGAAAGCCGGCCAACGTGTGTAGGGCATCTTGACACCCTGACTGCTCCCATAGCAAGAATAGGCCTTTCAAAGTGCTAACTACACCAGGATATTTATCTTCATAAGCTTCCTTACTTATTGCTAAGGCTTCTTTGTAATACTGGATACCCTGTGTATATTCACCCAAGGCCTGGTAAGCGGTACCCAGGCTATTCAGCGTAAGGACGGTTGCATGCGTGTGTGGCTCTCCATATGCTTGTTTGTATATCCTCAGGGCTTCCTCACTATACTGAATACTTTGCATATGCTCCCCTAAGGCGTTGTCAGTATTGCCTAGGTTGTTCAGGATGCTGGCTATGGTAGGGTGCTGATCACCGTACAGCTGCTTACTCATGTTTAACGACCCCATATAGTAAGCTCTGCTTGGCACATACGCCCCCAGGGCGCTCTGGATAGCACCTAGGTTGTTTAGGGTACTGGCTACAACTGGATGTATATTACCGTATGCAAGTCTGCCTATTCCTAGTGATTCTACATAGTGGGTTAGGCTTTGGTCATATTCTCCTAAGAAACTCCAAACAGCACCTAAACAGTTTAGGGTATTGACTACAGCTGGATGTGTATCGCCATATACCTTCTTGCTTACCCGCAGAGACCCCAAATAGTACACTAGGCCTTGCGCATACTGTCCTGAGGCACTATGTGCAGTGCCCAGGTTGTGGAAAGCACTTGCTATACCAGGATGTGCCCCTGCATATACCTGCTTGAGTATCTGCAATGCTTCTGAATAGCACGCACGGCTTTCGATGTAATCGCATGAAGCCATGTGGATGGCACCTAGGCTGTGGAGGGTACGCGCTACACTGGGGTGTGCATTCCCGTGTAAGATCCGTTGTATCTTTAGGGCTTTTTCGTAACAATTCTTGGCTGACTCCCACTGTGACAGTCTATGGTGTATGTTGCCCATCGTGATAACACTTGTGTCGTAAAAAGTAAACCCGTTGTTTACAAAGAAATCGGCCTCTACTTCTTGGTTTAAAGTCAGGGTTGAGGTAGAAAGTCCTGAAGTTGGGGCAATGTGTATGTCCAGTTGGGTAAGGAAGGCTCTTATCTTGCGGTACAGAGGCAGGACTGTATAGTAGTATCTGAAAAGGCTACTTCCTGGCCCCAATTCCTCTTGTGGTAAGCAGAGGGCTTTGCTTATCTCTATCTGAACCTGTTCTTGAGGCAGGCCACTCAGCACCGTTACTGGCTCCTGCTGCTGGCCATCATGTAGACAAGTTCTCAGACGCAGCATATGGGCAAAGCTCAGCGCATAGCTTAAATGTGGAACGGCTTCTCTGCATATAACGCTGCGTTCACATAACTGTACTACTGCATCCCATCCACTTCCCGGCACGATCCCATGGTACAAGGCTAAGCCGTACAATAATCTGTCGGATAGATGACGTATTTCTTGCTTTAGCATGTATAGTGTATCCCCGTCCTCTGGGCCAAACTGCAGTGAAAACTGTCCTGGATTACCCAACCCGTTGATGTGAGAGTTCACTGTACTTAGATGGCTATAATCCCACTCTACAGTGCCTTCTAATATTCTTTTGATAGCCCTAGGCTTGTAGATTGCTGGGTCCGAAAGAAATGCCATTTTCTGCGTCTCATAGGCCTCGTAAAGCTGCTTATCCCCATGTACATGGCAGGTATTCTCCAAAATGTAGGGTAGATCCTTATCGATATGCGCTACTTGACTGCCCTCATTCTTCAGGTAGTAAAGCATCTCAGACACAGTCTTTATCAATGTGTAAGGCTCTTCTTGTCTCTCTAACAAGGTCTTGTTGCTTACCCTGAAGTGCACCAGATGGGTTAGTTGCTTGAAATATGCGCTAGCAGCTTCTTGATCACTACTTTCTTCTATGAGGATGGCAAACGCTACGTCTGAATAGGGCAGCATCTGTTGTAAGGCCATAGATCCCAGACCCATGACAGTATATTGACAAGGAGTAGGACCTAGCTTCTGTTGGCTCTCATGGAAAATACGGGCTAAAAAGGCTTTGAATCTCCCGGATATGTCATGGAACAACGCTCTGCTGCGCTGGATATACGCTGCTTCGTTAGCTCTCTCTTCTTGTGGAGTACTGCGTTGGTTTAGGAGTGCTGCTAGCTCGTCAGCTTCTGCTCGGGCATAAGTTTGCAATCCTCTTAGCTCTTGCTTATCCGCCGCTATCTCCTCTTGGAGCGTAATTGGGCCTACATAACGCTTGGCTGTTTCGGGCAAAATCTGGGCAAGCTTATCATGAGGGCCCGCAAGGCTAGGTTGTAGCTGCCCTTGTGGTTTTTCTGTGGACAGTGGTGGTGCAGCTGAACCACCATCGGTAGTCCCGAGTTGCTGTACCCCATCAGGTCCAACTCTTGCTGGTTGATGTCCCGATATCGGTACCTCTATCCCACAGCTTTGCAGAAAGAATGAGATGAGTAAAATGCGCGACAAGTTTTTTTGGCATATCAGATTCATAATGAGGTGTAGGTCAATGCTTTGCTATTAAAGGTTGCTAGTCTGGATCTTCAGATTTATTCCAGGGCTAATTTTACGAAATACGCTGCAAAAAGCCAAGTGCCTAGAAAATTAGGGCGTAATGGCCCCTACACTAGACACTTTGCTAAATATGCTCCTCGCTAGCCTGTGAGAGAAGTTGCTTCGTCAAGTTATGCTCCTCCCCTAGCACCTTCCGGCAAAGCTCAATGAGTTCTTCTCTAGCATTCATCACCTTTTCTAAGTCTGCCACCATACGCCGCATATAAGCATGCGGTCGTTCCGGATCTGGATACAGACGTTTTGCCATTGACAACGCTTCTTTACAATCCGCTAATCCATCTTCCACATCGCCTAATTTGTACGACCCCAAGCCCACACAATGCAGGGAGTGTGCAATCTGTAAGTGATCTTGGTCGGGGTATAAACGCTTACGCATGTCCAAGGCTTGTTGGCAATACTGCTTGCCTTCTTCAGGGTTATATACTGCAGGATATTCCGCCTTGACTAAGGTCTCACCCACATTGTTCAGGGCATGTGCCGTACTAGGGTGATCTTTGTCTTTGTACAGACGCTGATACATAGCCAAAGCCTCTTTTTTTCGCTGCAATGCCTCTGCATACCTACGTAGAGATTCCAGGCTAATACCTACACCGGTTAACGAACGGGCTATATCAGGATGGTCCTGGTTATTATGAAGGCGACCTAGCATCGCTAACGCCTCTAATTTGTATTTCAAGGACTCTTCATTGTTACCCAAATGTGACAATAACTCGCCTACTCTACTCAATGAATGGGCAATCTCAGGATGATCCTGCTCACCAAATAGGCGCTGACGCATTTCGAGCGACTGTCTTTTGTATTCAAGGGCCTCTTCATGCCTACCCAGTTGAGCTAGGCTACCCCCTACTTCGCTCAAAGAATAGGCTATATCCTCATGATCTGGCGAAGCTTGTCTCAGGAAAGGTAAGAAGGGTACTGGCGTGGAAACGAACAGACGCCGGCGCATGTCTAATGCCCGTTGCTTGTAGGATAAAGCGGCCTGATGCTGGGCCGTTTCTACCAGGCTAGCCCCTAACCGATTGAGGCTGTAGGCTACTTCAGGTTGGTCTTGGTTCGGATAACGTTTCTGTATCAGCCTTAAGCATTTTTCAGCCCAAGTTGCACTCTCTGGAAAGAGGCATGTCTCACGGCAAACTGTGGTCAGGTATTCGGCCAAGGTATAGGCTTCCGGGGAGTATTGGTTTGTATCCAACCGCTCAAAAAGTATGCGACCATGGGGGAGTAGCTGGGATCTGGCCTCTTTGTCTTGCCGAGTTAGCTTCGCGTTGTTTACATACTTGGTAAGGCTATGGATAGTGGTTTTGAGAACTTGCGTGGTGTCCTTGGCATACAGATGTCTAAGGATGAGCTGGGTATCCGCATGGATGTATACCTGTTTCTGATCCTGGCTCCGTTGTATCAAAGCGTATTGTTGTAGCAAGGATAGGGCTGGCCGTATCCAACTTTTGGATATGCAACCAGGTTCTGGGTCCCAGGTATATAACCAGGCCACAGGAATGCTGGTAGTATCTAGGTAGGATAACTGTTTCAGGAGCTGTAAAGCTTCTTTGCCTTTGGATGCTTTACGTAGCTGCTCTAGGCTTTGCTGTACCACATACACCATACTCTGGCCGTACGGGGTCCGCGATGCTGCGTCACCACCTAATACATACATGATCTCTCGCTCTAAAGCTGTAGGATCATGAGATTGTAGACCATTTAGGTATTCTAAGAGATCCCATCCTTGGTCTTCTAGGGTGCTAAACAATTGTACTAAGGTTAGGGGCGAACAGGACATATGGCTTACAAAGGATCGCAGGGTCTCCTGTTCTGGATCTGATTGGCCGTAGCCAAATTGCTGGGCTAAGTCGATGGCTTCTTGCACACCGAAGGGCGGTAAGACAATATGATTCCAAGCTCTCCCCCCAGCAGCTGGCTGGCCGTTGCGGGAAGTGATGAGTACGCGTCCATTGGACTTGGGTAAGAAGCCCTGCAGCATGTTCATGTCACTCGCATCGTCAAATACATAGAAGTGGTTCCCGTCTTTGGATTTTAAGGAGTCATGCACGATTTCTACGACTTGACGCGGGTCTTTTTTGCTTGTTGTGTCTATGTACAAGGTTTCAGCTATACGGAGGTAAGCGCTTGTGAGGCTTTGCTCTGTAGCGGCCGGTATCCAGAGCAGGTAGCCATCTTGGATAGAGCGCTCGTGGTCCACAAATATTTTACGAGCCAGTTGTGTCTTGCCGATACCCCCAGGCCCCGTCAGCACAACCACAGACAGATCTTTTCGGTCTTGCAAATGACGCTGAATCTCTTGTATAGGTTGCTCTCTGCCTACGAAGAAGGCTATATCGGGGGGAGATAAAAGTATTTTAGCTTGGTGTGCCTTGCGTGTATTGGATGAAGGCCGATTAGGTATTATGAAGGATGCGGAGCGGTGCCTTGTGCTCGGCAACGTGGAGGTGCAGGTTGCAAGCAAAAGGGAGTTAAGCTTCTGATCCAAGGTTTTTTGACCCAGCCAATCTCGTAGGATGATCTGCTTGCGCTGTGTCCGCCTCTCATGGGTATGAGCAACCAGCTGTTCTAGGCCGTGTCCCCAGTCCTTAGATTGCTAGCGTGATCATGATAGAAACCAGTTGTACACAACCCAGGAAATTCGC
>JBCBRR010000060.1:0-6202 GCA_039819605.1 Bacteroidota bacterium
CGCGCGGCGAATTTCCTGGGTTGTGTACAACTGGTTTCTATCATGATCACGCTAGCAATCTAAGGACTGGGGACACGTCCTAAAAGCCTCGATTTGATCATACGCGGTTTTAATGACCTCATCTTGTAGCCTTTTAGGCGGCCCTTGCGATACAGCCCATTTGGAGAGGAAATAAAGCCAGTAGTCGTCCTCGGCTACTCAACTCGTCTTCTGTTTTTGTGAACTTTTTCAGCTCTACGAGCACGTGAAAAATGTCTGTGAAAGTCTGTTGGCCCGTCGTTACTTCCGTGCTTCTGTGATAGCTGATGATTGAGATATCAGGGTTAATGATCTGGTCTCTGAGTAATACTATCACGAATACGGGGATTAAACCGACAGCGCTATTGCCTACCTCAGGCTGTGATGTACAACTGTTAATGGCACACGGCCGGAGTCCTTCCAGTAAGCGCTTCTGGTACCCACTTTGTATCTCTACAACAAATCTCTTGCCCTCCTTGTCCTTGCACGTGATATCCACTAGACTTCTTTTGCAATTTCTGAGCTCCGGAACTTGCTCTTGTGAGATGTAGATCAGATCTGCAATCTGTCGTTCCCCAGAGAGCCGCATAATGGCATTCAGAAACTTCATGAGCCGGATCTTATCACGAAACACCCGCTTAAAGGTGAAATCATTCGTGGGGTCCAAATACCTAGGTCGCGCGTGCATATGCTATTGGCTTGCTATGCTCATCCCAATTGACGAAATAAGTAGCAGTTACAACTCACTGAATGTGCAACAATAAAGTGGAGCCGGAGGGACTCGAACCCTCGTCCGACTAAGTAGCTTACAATGCCTTCTACATGCTTAGTAGCCGCTTGTTCTCAAGATGCGCAGGTGTGGCCACATACCTAGACCGCATCTCTATACGCACTGATTTTTGCTGTAGCATCACGTACCTACTACAACGAGCCCTATGCATTGATGCCTCTTTGTACGAGCCCTATAGAGCAAAAGACCCGTGAGACAATTGCTGAACTAGTTCTTAACTAGGCAGCAACGGCCACTTGATAAGGTGCGCCGATTATATAAAGTTGTAAGTTTGTTTGGAGAGGTACTACTCACAACACCTCGCATGCTTACACTGTATCTAAACTTACCGTCAATTCCAGACGACCCCGTTGTATTTTAGTGTATTCGAGCCTATCGGGCTCATTATAATCCTAACCTAATACATATGCCTGACTCATACAAATTCGCAGCTATAGAAAAAAAGTGGCAAGCCTATTGGGCCGCTAACCCTACTTTTCGAGCTGAAATAGACACCCAAGCGCCCAAATATTATGTCCTAGATATGTTCCCCTATCCCTCGGGGCAAGGCCTACATGTCGGGCATGCGCTGGGCTATATTGCCTCCGATGTTATCGCGCGATACAAGAAGAGCAAGGGATATAACGTGCTCCACCCTATGGGCTTTGATGCTTTTGGCTTGCCTGCGGAGCAATACGCCATACAGACTGGCCAACACCCGACTACAACCATTGCCCAGAACATCCAGCAATATAAATCGCAACTCAAGCAAATGGGGTTGGGCTATGACTGGGATCGTGAAATACACACCTGCGCCCCTAACTACTACCGATGGACGCAATGGATCTTTCTACAGCTGTTTGAGAGCTGGTACGATACGTGCTTACAGAAAGCGCAGCCTATAGCGCATCTAATAACCACTTTTGCGCAATCGGGTAATGCACAGGTCGCCGCGGCTTGCGATGCGCATACACCTACGTTTACGGCGCAGGCCTGGCAGCAAATGACAGCCGGGGAGCAGGAGGATATCTTGCTCAAATACAGATTAGCTTTTTTATCCGAAACCACCGTCAATTGGTGCCCTGCTCTGGGTACGGTGCTGGCTAATGAAGAGGTCAAAGATGGCTTTTCTGAGCGGGGTGGGCATCCTGTAGTACCCAAGCGTATGCAACAGTGGCACTTGCGGATCACAGCTTATGCAGATAGGTTGTTGGCTGATTTGGAGGGGTTGGATTGGCCAGCTTCGACCAAGGCTATGCAACGCCATTGGATAGGACGCTCCTGGGGTATGCACGTAACCTTTGCTGTGCAGCGAGAAGATGTGTCCCAGTGCATTGCTGTTTTTACCACCCGACCTGAGACCCTGTTTGGGGTTACTTATATCGCACTATCGACAACGCATCCACTGCTCGATGCCCTAACTACCCAGGTCCAACGACCTGCTGTAGAAGCTTACTTGGCATCCCAACAGGCCGATGCTAAAAAACGGACCGGCCCGCAACCTATGACTGGTGTGTTTACAGGATCCTATGCCCTGCATCCACTGACGGACCAGCCCTTACCCATCTGGATCGCTGACTATGTGGTGCCCGACTATGGCACCTGTGTCATTATGGGGGTCCCGGCCCACGATAGTCGTGACCATGCTTTTGCCAAAGCATACGGCTTACCGATCGTACAAGTTATAGATGGCCCTGACGTGCAGGCAGCAGCTTACGAAGAACCGGTAGGTACACTCGTACGCTCTGGCTTTTTAAATGGCCTTGCTATACAGGACGCGGCTGCGCAGGTTGTGCAAAAAGTCGAAGCTATGTGCATAGGTAGTGCCCAAACTACCTACCGATTGCGAGATGCTGTTTTTAGCCGGCAGCGCTATTGGGGGGAGCCGTTTCCTATTTTCTACAAGGACAATCGGCCCTGTGCCCTGGCCCCAGAGGAGCTGCCTTTGGTGTTGCCAACCCTAGCTACCTACCAGCCTACGGATACAGGTCAACCTCCGCTGAGCCGTGCGCCCCATTGGGAAACGGCTGCTGGCTATCCGCTAGAGTTGCATACGATGCCGAGCTGGGCTGCTTCTAGCTGGTATTTTTTTCGCTACATGGACCCGCACAATGCAGACTGTTGGGTAGGAGCTGCAGCCCAGGCCTATTGGAGAGCAGTAGACTTGTATGTAGGTGGTACTGAACATACGACAGGCCACTTACTGTATGCACGCTTTTGGACCAAGTTTTTGTATGACCTAGGCCATGTATCTGTACAAGAGCCTTTTCAGCGGTTATTGCACCAGGGTATGGTACAAAAAAAGGCGAGCCTAGTCTATCGCGTTAAAAACACGCATCAATTTGTGAGTTACAACTTGCGCCATAGCTACGACACTGTACCTATGTACGTCCCCATTGATCAGGTAGAGAATGACATGTTGGATATAGCAGCTTTCAAAAAATGGCGGCCTGAGCTATCCCAAGCCACTTTCGTACTGGAGAATGGACAGTATATCTGCGGTAGCCAACTGGAGAAAATGTCTAAGTCCAAACATAACGTCGTTAACCCTAATCGCATCATAGACCAGTACGGTGCTGATACACTGCGCCTGTATACTCTATTTCTGGGTCCTATAGATCAGTCCAAGCCTTGGGACACACATGGCATCAAGGGGATCTATCGGTTTTTAAACAAAGTTTGGGGCAGTTTTCATGAGCCTTCGGGTGCGTTGGCGATTACGGAGCAAACCCCCAGTGTAGCTGCTTTGCAAGTATTGCACAAGACCATCCAGCAGGTGGAAGAGGCTCTACAACGCTATACGTTCAATACGGCGATCAGTACGTTGATGATTTGTGTAAATAAGCTGAATGCGCTGGGCTGTAAGAGTAAACAGGTGTGGCAAGACTTCACGCTTTTGTTAGCTCCTTTTGCGCCGCACCTAGCCGAAGAGCTTTGGGAGCTGTTGGGGCAGGCAGCCTCGGTAGCGTTGGCCCCTTTCCCGCAGTATGATGCCCAATATGTACAAGCAGAAGCCACGGCTTGCCCCGTGGCTGTCAATGGCAAGGTGCGAGCCAAGATTATGCTACAGTTTGATCGGTCCGATGCGGCCATAGAGGAGGCGGTCCTACACCATGAGAAAATCCAGAAGTGGATAGCAGGTAAGCAACCCAAACGTGTCTTGATTGTGCCTCATAAAATGGTGAATGTCGTGGTGTAGCAGCTACGTGAGCGCCTTTGCACACTGGTGGCTAGCGGTTTATTTCGTAGGTTTGTGTACTACACTGTGCGGTGCTAACACATAACTTATCAATATTCTAAACTGTGAAAAGAACCTATCAACCTTCGCAAAGAAAACGTGCTAATAAGCATGGGTTTAGGGCCCGAATGGCTACCGCCTCCGGACGTGCTGTGCTAGCACGTAGGCGTGCTAAGGGCCGAAAAAAACTTACGGTATCTGACGAGCCCAAACATAAGCGGTAGTGTGTAAGGTATGGGGCTAGCCCTCTTGCCTTTAGTTACCTGCTGCATCGCGTTGCTCACTACAGTGTACTATCCAAGAGAGTCAACCATGTACAGATACAGCCAACGACTGATTGCCACTCTCCTCCTCTGCAGTGGATTACTACAGAGCTGCCATAGCCCCTATGTGGGCAGTATGGCCCAAGAAATAGCCTCCCAACGTCCTACAGCTGCTAAGCATAAGAGGCGGCCCAAGGCTTGTGCCAATCGTATCCGTATGCCTAGGTCCTCTTTGCGTTTGGATAAGCAAGGGCTTGTAGGAAGAAATAGCTTCTCATCTACACTGTCATGCCGTTGTGAGCCTAGCGAGCGGCCGAAAATATGTACAGGCACGTCAAGTTTTGCCGAGATAGTGTTAGAGAGTGATGTATTTGTAGACAAGAGCCTGTTTATCCAGGAGTTCTTAGAGAGTGGTGATACAGTATCGGTCATTACCCGTCCTCGCCGTTGGGGCAAGAGTCTGAATATGGATATGCTAAAATGTTTCCTATCCATCGAAGTAGACGACCAGGGCAAGTCCCTATCTGAGCCCCAATCCGTCCGCTGCAAGCTATTTGCAGGGGGTGAGGTTGTGGTAGGTGCCATAACCGGTAAAGTGAAACGATTATCTCCACTCAAGATCATGCAGCAGTATCCAGACCTTGTTAGGGATTACCAAGGCCAGTATCCTGTCATTAGCTTATCGTTGCAGAATGTGGATGGTAGTTCGTACCAGAGGATAGAAGCACGGATCACGAGACAAATTCTCAGTCTTTATGGAGAACATTACAGTTGTCTAAGGCGTTACATCCAACCTGAAGAGAAGTTACTGGAAGATGCAGAGAAGGAACAGCTAAATCGCTATTTCGCAGGAGAACTCGACCAAGAGGATTTGAGAAGCAGTCTCCGTTTCTTGAGTAAAGTGCTCTACAAGCACTTTGGAAAACCTGTATACATACTTATCGACGAGTATGATACGCCCATCAACAGTATCTCTATGGCCTACCTAGAGCATAAGAGAAGGAACGAGCCAGAAGAGCAGCTTGCATCCCTTCGAGCAGATTTTGTAAGTGTGTCAAAATTACTCCGAGAGTGGTTTGAGTCTGGCTTAAAGGAAAATCCCTATCTCAAGCAAGGAATGCTGACGGGCATCTTAAAGCTTGCTAAAGCCAACCTATTCTCTAGCTTGAACAATGTGCGAGAATATACTTTGCTTGATAGCCGTTTTGCCACCTCTTATGGGTTTACGCAACAGGAGCTAGATGAGCTCCTCATTCAAGTACCTATATCTACATCGCCAGAAGAGATACAGCGTTGGTACAAGGGGTATACGTTCGGCGACCGTCAAATATCCTATAATCCGTGGTCAATTATGTGCTATCTGAGTGAGGATGTATTAGACCCCTATTGGCTGGAGAGTGGAAGCACTCAACTGATTGACCCATTATTGACTACAGACAGGATACAATCCGATTTACAGACCCTCGTATCTGGAGGTGCCATTGAATCATGTATCACCGATCGGATCAACTTTGATGACATTACAGAATCGGCAGGTCTCTACAGCTTGTTGCTTTTTAGTGGATATCTAACCCCTGTTGCCGATGATGGCAAGCCGAATCCAGAGACATATTGGCTTTCTATACCCAACTACGAAGTAAAACGTTTCTATGAGCAACAGTTGTCGGCATGGGTATCTCAGAAACTAGGGATAGATCCAGCTCATTATGAAGATTTAGCAGATCTGTTAGTCCTGGGCCAGGTAGAAAAATTTGTTAAGGACTTGCAATCGTTCTTACAGGCGACAACGAGCCTGCATCAAATGGGCCATGAGTGGGTGAAAACGTTCTACCGCGGTTTTATGTAGTTAGGTGGGATTGGGAATAACACCCTCGCCTTCAGGCGAACACTTTAGTATATTGCCCCATGGATTAC
>JBCBRR010000061.1:0-5828 GCA_039819605.1 Bacteroidota bacterium
TCAAAGTCTTAGAATTTTCGAGTACAGAAGAGCACTTGTCGTTGAGCCATACGGCCACGTTTGATGGGGATAAGCAGGAAGCTAAGCAGGATAGCGAGGAAGCAGCATGCTAAAATTAAGGCGAATCAGCGAATCCACGCTGGGGCTTTTCCCAAGGAGTGAGAACATTCTCGTCAATGTTGTCTACACGCAGGTCTGTACAGCCTTTTTGCTCTTTTGTATCCAGGTAATACTCATCTTGTTAGATCGCACATCTTACTACATGAGTATATACCACTTTTTAGGGCTATCTTCTTCTTGGGCAGATTTCTTAGCTAGGCCCTGGACCCTTCTGACCTACTTTTGGATCCATGAATATTCTATGCGAGCAGCCTGGCACTTGTTTTTATTGTACCACTTCGGGACGATCCTAGGCTATGTATTTGACAAGCTCATGCTGTCTATGCTATACATAACCGGGGGTATTATGGGGGGTATTGCTTTTCTGCTGTTGTATAATTTATCTCCAGGCCTACAACACACGCAGGCTTTGCTGACGCACACTACCGGGGCTGTATATGCCGTGATTGTAGCCGCTGGGCAGATCGCGCCTGGATTTATGCTTTGGATTCCGCTGTTGGGCCGATTTCGCATGCGTCCTACTGTCATCTTTTTATTACTACTTACCTTTTTTGGGCTTTCTGGCGATTGTCCAGGCGTCCATGTAGCCAACCTGGCAGGGGCTTTGGTGGGATATACTTACGTCAAGTGCTTGGGAACTGTGCTCAAGCTAAGGAGTTTCTTAATGAAGCTGCGTTCTTTCCTTATCCGGTTGACGCCAAGCCCTAGGATGAAAGCCACCGTCCGTCGTGCCCCCAGTGCCCCTGCCGATGTAAAGAGGGAGGTAGTCGTAGATCAGGATAAACCAAGAGAAGTGGACCCCCAGGTCATGGATATCATTCTAGACAAAGTAGCACAGTCTGGATATAATAGCTTAACCCAGACAGAAAAAGAGCAATTGTTTCACGCGGGCAAATAGCCCCATAGCGCGCTGCAAACAGCCTACCTATGCGATCCAGACTTAGCGGGATATTTTTTAGGTTGCTCAGCCTAGAGCTCCTCCGCAGAGAAGTGGTGAAATGGTGCGACAAAAACTGGAGCCACGTACAGGAAGCTGTGAGCCAAAAGCTGGTCTGGGTGTTTTATAGAGGCTTGCTGCTCATGCTGTACATAGGGTTGTTGACCCTAGCCTCCCTCTTTGGGGCTTTGGCGCTGGCCCTGTATCTCAACGAGGTCTTAGCCAGTGCCTATCAGGGCTTTTTGTGGGTCGCCATACTCTGTGCAGGGCTCTTCTTGCTGCTCCTGTTATTTCACGCCATCGCTAGACGCCGGCAAAATAAGCACTAAGCTGCTACAGCCAGGCGCTCCTCACATCCTCACAAGGCACGTGACAAGACCCTTACTATTTCTCGGGTCTTGCTAGGCTTTGTACCCAGCCGAGCCTTAAACCTTCTGCAGAAATAGGCTGTGTCTTTGAACCCTACTGCCCTAGCAATCTCGTTGATGTTTTTTGTGCTCTCCCTCAATAGCCTGACACTCGCTTCAAGGCGCCTGTTTTCTACGTAGTATTGGGCACGCTCTTGGGTCAATACCTTAAAATATTGTCCTACATAATCCTTAGAAATGTTACCCACGTTGGCCAATGTGGCGTTAGATAGGTCTTTGCTCAGGTTATTTTGGATGTAGGTAAGAATGTTGACAAAACGCCTGTCTTTGTAGCAAGTGTCTAAGAGATGCAAGGCCCGGGGCCCTGTCTGGCTGTTGTATATATGTCTTAGCAACTCGACCGCTACCAATTCCATGCTTTTACTCCTTACAAAGTATGTGCCATTTTCTGGTGATGCATTTTCCACCAGTATATAATCCAGCAGCGTCCGCAGCTTGTCGTTCTCGATGCGATAGACTGGGCTATTCAATGCGGCGAATAGATTGACTGTGTCTAAAACATGCGCATCAAAAATGAGGTAACTCAGGTGGGGTGTAGCCCCACTAGCAAGATCTGTGGATCTTATTTTGCTTATGTATGCAGGGACATGATGTAAAAAGGTATCGTATGTCACGAGCATACCTACGTCTGGATCCCCATACGTTATCGTGATTGGTCTCTGGCTCGGGACAAATAAAAATTGTCCTGGAGCTATCCATTCCTGGTTGTTGCCTGTCCAATAGCTGATCTTGTGGCTGTGACTTAGCATGAGCACGTTCTCAACCTCTAAGAAATCTTTAACAGTTAAAGGACACAGCACCTCTATACTACCCCCTCTCGCTAGCTTGGCGGTTAGGGTTTCCGTAAGCTTTAAATGGTGCATCGTAAAAATTATGTTAATGTGCTACGATTTTATTCAGTGTTAGTACATGGTAAATATGCATGTGAGACGCGATTGACTCGTTTGTAGCAAAAATAATACAAATCTATCATTTTTATGTGTTAATGTTACGCATGCCTCAGAAGTCTTCAATATGGCCCACAGGATAGCCTTTTTAGGCCTCCTTCACTACCCCGTATGGCCACGTTTCGGCATGGCTATCCAGGACTAGGGGGCTTAGCCATACCCTATATAGGCGCCAGACAGATGGGCTTTTTTAGTATCTTGCACTATGGCCGAGTAAGTCGGGATGGCTATAACGCGATCGGCCACTTTGGAAAAACCTATGCGTCTCCCCATCAGAAATCCTTACCTCCTGGTTGGTATTGGCTTCCTAACCTGGATGCTTTTTTTCGACTCCGAAGATCTGATTACACAGTATCGGGTTTGGAACCAGTTAAAAAAGCTTAAGGACGATAAGGCCTACTACCTGGAGCGGATAGAAAGTATCCATAGAGATCGAGAAGAACTCATGACCCAGGAAGAACTGTTAGAAAAATTTGCCCGAGAAAAGTACTATATGAAGCGACCTACTGAGGATGTATACGTCTTCGTAGACTGAGGCCGCAGCTCCGTAAGCAGCCTGTAGGTAACCTGCGACCCTTTTATGCACACCTCTTTGCCCCCCCAAACCCATAGCACGACACTGACCATCAATCTGCACGCTATTCGGCATAACGTAGCTTATTTCCGGAGCCAACTCGCACCCAACACCAAGCTCATGGTCATGGTGAAGGCTTTTGCCTACGGCAGTAGTCTGCTCGAAGTTGCCCGTGTCTTGGAAGATTGCGGAGTTGACTACTTGGCTGTGGCCTATGCTGATGAGGGCGCGATACTTAGGGAAGCAGGCGTTGCGCTGCCCATTATGGTCACCAATCCCATGCCAAATACGTTGGCGACCCTACTCAAATATCAACTAGAACCTGTGCTGTATAGCCTCAACTTGGCTAGGGCGCTTATTGACTTTGTGAATAAGCAGCATGTAAGCATCAGCGCACATATCAAGCTAGAAACAGGCATGCACCGTCTAGGTCTCGAAGCGTCAGACATAGAAACGCTCTTGCAAATACTGGCTGATCAGCCCTATATCCGGTTACAGAGCATATACAGCCACTTGGCTGCCGTAGAATTACCGCAACAAGATGTATATACACAACACCAAGTAGCGCTATTTCAGCAGATAGCTAACCGTATCCAAGACCACCTCCAGGTTTCTCTGACCCAGCATATACTCAATACGACAGGTATATTTCGGTTCCCACAATATCAGTTTGATATGGTCCGGCTGGGTATCGGGCTGCATGGTGTCGGTGTAGATCCAGCCATACAACCTTCTTTGCAGGTAGTGAGTACGTTACGGACTGTCATTGCACAAATCAAAGTGCTGCCTGATGGGGCTACGGTCGGGTATAGAAGGAAAGGCGTTGCACGCAGCTCCATGAAAATAGCTACGCTAGCCATTGGCTATGCCGATGGCTTTAGCCGTGCGCTCGGTAATGGTCGGGGTAAAGTATGGTTGCATGGCCAGCTGGCTCCTGTAGTCGGGGATGTTTGTATGGATATGACCATGATCGATATCACGGATATCCATGCACAGGAAGGTGATGAAGTCATCATCTTCGGTCGAGAGCTCTCTATAGGTTACGTAGCCCAGCTAGCTGGCACAATTGCCTACGAGTTCTTGACCAATGTAGGGGAGCGCGTGCGACGTATCTATTGCACCCCATGTGAGTGCTCAGTGCATGCATAGGCCTAGCTTGCCTACTGCGCCCGTTGTATAACGTAGGCGTCTTGGAGTGTGTAGTGCCCAATACGCGTTCTACATAAGCTAGCCAAATAGGCACCTGTGCCCAATTGGGCCCCGAAATCGCGCACGAGGCTGCGGATGTAAGTGCCTTTACCGCACGTTATCGCAAACCCTATCGTAGGTACATCGATCGACGTAATGCTAAAACTTTTGACCCAGACTTGTCTGGGGGCTAGCCTTACTGCTTGCCCATGTCGAGCCTGTGTATAAGCGCGGACGCCTCGAGCTTTGACAGCTGAGTAAGCTGGTGGTACCTGATCGATACATCCTACAAAGGAGTTTGCCACTGTATGCAGGGCGGTAGGTGTTACCCCGTCGTAGGATGATTCTGTATCAAAATCTGTCTCTAAATCGATAGAGGGTGTCGTTTTACCCAAGACCAGCTCCCCGCAGTATACCTTCTCTAGGTCTTGATATTGGCTAACTGTTTTGGTTTTGGCACCTGTGCAGATCAGTAGCAAACCCGTCGCTAGTGGGTCTAATGTGCCCGTGTGTCCTACTTTCTTCACGCCACTTAGGGCGCGGATCTTATTGACTACGTCAAAAGAAGTCCAGCCCAGAGGTTTCTGTACAGCGACTACGGCACCTGACGCAGCCTGGAAGACATGTGGGGAAAGCCTATCCATTCTCTAGGTTACATGACTATAGAAAAATGGCCAGGAACTGTATGGCCAGGCCGAGGCATACTGTGATAGGACCTACGGTAAGCCCCAATAGGCCGCACCTATGGGGCGTTGGATCGAGCGCCATCAGTGTAAAGCCCAGGGCTATGCCCAGTACACCGAGTAGCATCAGCACGTAGTTTATTTTCCGAAAGGGCCATTGCGGTTTCATAGTAAAGTGTTCGTCATTTCTATAGGCAAGGTACCTGGATGGTTTTGTATCAGCTTGCCCTGTACTGTCTTGGAAGCGTCTGTATCAATACAAGTCGTCTAAAGATACCTGTAGGTATTTGTTAATAGCCCCGTATGTGCCCAGATAGCAAATACAACCGCCCAGCAGGGGTATCATAGCTAACAAGATAAAAACTTTATCTGGCTCTTGCAGCTGGGTGAGGCCTTCTATATGTGCGTTTGCACCGTGCAGTAACAACATCAAAAGTAGATCTGCCCATATGCCGGCTAGTAAGCCCATCAGGATAGCCCTCAGTAAGAAAGGCCTTCTGATAAAAGCGGCTGTGGCGCCTACGAGGGTCATGCTCTTTATCAAAAAACGTTGTGAATAGATGGCTAGCTTGAGGGTATTGTGGATCAAAATCGTCACTACCAGCAACAAAATGGCAGTCACCAGGCTTAGTACTAGCCCCATGCGTATGAGATTTTTACTGATAGAGGCTGCTAGGTTTTCCATGTAGTCTACTTCAAAAACGCCTGGGATGGCTTCTAGCGCTGACCGGATAGCCTGCAGCCGCGCTGGACTTTGATGGGCAGGATGTATGGTGATGACGTACACATCCCGCAGTGGGTTTTCATGGAGCACTTGTAGAAAATCTTCCGTTGTCTTCTGAATGAGGAGTTGGGCTACTTCTTCCTTGTTTTTGAAAACCAGCGCATGCATATGAGACAACTTCTGAGCAAACAAGACTTTGTACTCAAGAAACACGGACATCCCCAGCT
>JBCBRR010000062.1:0-5820 GCA_039819605.1 Bacteroidota bacterium
ACAAATGCGGTCAATAAATCTTGAGGCATGACAATGTGAGATTCTATCCTTAAATCTAACGCACAGTTTTATTTTTTACTAAATAATCTCCATTTTGTCTGCATACAGCGCAGAAATGGGGCGATTAGCTCAGTTGGTTCAGAGCGTCCCGTTGACATCGGGGAGGTCGCTGGTTCGAATCCAGTATTGCCCACAGCACGCCCATCTGCCCGTGTATCCACGTACCTGACCTCCATCGCTCATGTATGGCAGCCCCTTTGCTCAAGACTTATTGACCGCATTTGTAAACTTCATCCAGCAAGAGCATCTGATCGAAAAAGGAGAAGCTACCTTGCTGGGCGTCAGTGGAGGGGTAGATTCTGTGGTGATGAGTGCCCTCTTCCACAGGGCCCAGCTACCCTTTGCCATGGCGCATTGCCATTTTGGGCTACGCGGATCCGAGGCTGATCAAGATGCTGCCTGGGTACGGCAGCTAGCCGCTACCTATGAGGTCCCGCTATATGTGCAATCTTTTGACACAGCAGCCTTCGCACGCAAACATAAGCTATCTATGCAAATGGCCGCACGTCAGCTGCGTTATCATTGGTTTGAAGAAGTCTGTGCCCGCAATGAACTAGCTAAGATAGCGACAGCGCACCACAGCGACGATAGCTTGGAAACAGTACTGATCAACCTGAGCCGCGGTACAGGCATTGCAGGCTTGCAGGGGATCGCTCCCCGGCGTGGGAAGGTGATTAGGCCCCTACTCTTTACGGACAAGGCTACCCTCAGGCAATATGCCCAATCGACACACCTCGTCTGGCGGCAAGATGCTTCCAATGCGCAAGAGGACTATACCCGCAATTTTATCCGACACCGGGTCATCCCCCAGCTGATGCATATCAACCCCCGGCTAACCACCACCAACCAACTGACCCTGGAGCGCCTGAGGCACGTGAACGATCTATTTCAGGAGCAAGTGGCGGCCATCGGCAAGCAGATACTCCACAAGCAAGGTGCGCAATACCATGTGCACGTGGCAGCCCTGCAAGATAAATCTTGGGCACCGACGGTATTGGCCGCATTGTTAGCCCCTTTTGGGTTTCAGTTTGCCCCATTGCGCCATTTCATACTGACGCGGCCACAGCCAGGTAAGCTGATCGCGTCAGGTACACATAGGCTGTATGTAGACCGACACAAGTGGATCATCGTACCCCGTACACAGATCAAGCCAACGGCATACACTATTTTCACAGCTGAAGATAGCGAGCTAACTTTGGCCCAGCATAGGCTACAGATACGGGTAATCCCGCGTGCGAAATATACCATTGTACCCAATGCACAGGTAGCGGCGCTCGACCTAGCGCGGCTCACATTTCCGCTCACCATCCGTAAGTGGCAGCCTGGGGATACTTTCTATCCGTTGGGCATGCAACAGCGCAAGAAGCTGAGTGACTTCTTGGTGGATAGCAAGGTGCCCAGACCGCACAAAGCCGATACCTACGTAATGCTTACTGGATCTAAGCTAGTGTGGGTATTGGGCCACAGGATCGACGATCGGTTTAAAATTACCCAGGCCACGCAGCAGGTTTACGAAATGAAGCTGATGGGTCAGGAAGATACGCAAGCTGATGAAACCAGCACCCAGCATGACCCCTAAAAACACATCCGTATCAGCATTGTCTGAGGAAAAATCGGTAGAAGAGCTCGAGCAGCAGCTACGGCCGCTCAGTTTTGCGGCGTTTACAGGGCAAGCCAAAATTGTAGCGAATCTACAGGTTTTTGTACATGCGGCCCGCAAGCGCCAGGAGCCATTGGACCACGTATTGCTACACGGTCCGCCGGGGCTAGGGAAGACGACACTAGCCCATGTCATCGCCCACGAACTCCAGGCTAATATCAAAGTTACTTCCGGGCCTGTTTTAGATAAACCGAGTGATTTAGCAGGTCTCTTAACCAACTTAGCGGTTCACGACGTATTATTTATCGATGAGATTCACCGGCTCAATCCGGTAGTTGAGGAGTATTTATACACTGCCATGGAAGACTTCAAGATCGACATCATGTTGGATACAGGCCCCAATGCACGGAGTGTACAACTCAATTTGCATCCATTCACGCTCATAGGGGCTACTACAAGGTCTGGGTTATTGACAGCGCCTTTACGGGCCCGGTTTGGCATCAATAACCGCTTAGACTACTATGATGCAGCCTTACTAACGACCATCATTAAGCGGTCCAGTCAAATCTTAGGGGTGGCTATCCAAGAAGCTGCCGCTTATGAGTTAGCCAGTCGAAGCCGGGGGACGCCTCGTATTGCCAACAATTTGTTGAAGAGAACCCGCGATTTTGCGCAGATTCGGGGCGATGGGACCATTGACCAGGGCATTACGCAGCTAGCGCTATCCTCGTTAGATGTAGATGCGCACGGGTTAGACGAAATGGACAATCGGATTTTATCAACCATTATCAAACAGTTCCAAGGTGGGCCGGTGGGTATTAGCACCATTTCCACAGCTTGTGGGGAAGAGGCAGAAACGATTGAGGAGGTGTATGAGCCTTTTTTGATACAGGAGGGCTATTTAAAGCGCACACCACGCGGCAGAGAAGCTACTGAGAAAGCGTACAAGCACCTGCAGATGACACCTCCTGGACGCACAGGGACGTTGTTTACGTGAAGACAATTATGAAGCTTTACCTAGACACATCGGTATTGGGTGGCTACTTCGATAAGGAGTTTAAAGAAGACACAGTAGCTTTTCTAGATTATGCGCGAGAAAACAGCGTAAACCTGGTCTGCTCAACCCTGACGGAGGAAGAATTGGTAAACGCTCCTGATAGAGTCAAGGCGCTTGCTTACAGGTTAATCGAGGATCCAACTATAGGAATAGGCATGGAAGTTATTGAGGTAAGCCATGCAGCAATGCAATTAGCTAAAATCTACGTAAGGCAAGGAGCTCTCACTCAAAGATGTGAGGCAGACGCTCTGCACATAGCTATAGCCAGTTTACACCAAGTAGACGCACTAGTGAGTTGGAATTTCAAACACATGGTTAACTTTGTCCGCATACAGATGTACAACAAGATTAATGCAGTGCTAGGATACGCGAGTATAGATATCAGGAGTCCCAAGGAGGTCATATTATGAAACGAGGTATAGAAGAGTATTTGCAAAGCAAACATGTAGATACAAGGCCTATAGAAGGCTTTCGTGTTATGGAATGGTTGCGCGGTGTGAGAGACGCTAATTATACGCTTTCCATCAACGATCCTGCGGCTTATAAGAGAAAAAGAGAAGGCTTGGTGCTAGTGCACTGATTATCGGCTCGCATTCAGTGTTGTATCGCTTTCCGGAATATTAATCGTGCGAGTAGTTCTCTTGGCAAGGAGATCTCGCATATTGTCAGGTAAATAGAATTTTTGATGTATGTTAACTTCTCTCTCAACAGCTTCTTACCCCTCCAGTATAGCATATCCATAATTTGCTGTTACCGCTACGGTGCCAGAACTAGGGCGCCGGGAAGAGGCTGATGTTCTCTGGTAATCTGTGGCGGCAGCAGTTATAAGATGATAATCCTGCCTCAAGAATAGCTGAAGCATTATATCGCACCTTGCACAGTGCTTCCTGCTACATCCCATGGATATAACATCTGTATAATATGCTCCATAACGTTGGTGCTTTCTAGCCCTGTCACACAAAAATTGGATAAACTGAACCTCTGCATGACCACCTTGAGCAATAATCAGGTCATATTTAAGCTCTGTTGCTTTATCGAGAAGTTTTCTAGTACTATTTGCATTGTTCGTGAAACAAAATCGTTTCACGAAACCATGTTTGGTCTTCAGGTCTACACATTGTACTGTTGTATGATTTTTTTCCTCTAGCTGTAGAAAACGCTCAGCTGCATCTTCGGCTGACCTTTTTGACGAGCATTTCACTATTATTTCATTTTCGACTACCTGATTGTTTGCAGCACTATAAGATGCCCTTCGGAGCCTGCGTTTTTTATTTGCTGCATTTTGGTATCGGGAATAGTTGTAGATCTTACAACCGGATTTATTATCTCTTCCTGCGCTGTTCTTGCTCTCTCCATGAGCATATGTAGGCTCTTCTACCTCATCTAGATCGGTATCATAATCAATCTCACCAGTTTTGTCTCCTGCTGCTGTAGGTAAAGGCTCATCTACGAAAACTTTTAATTTATCCACTATGTTATCACCAGTAAGATCTAAGCTTTCAGCCCTTTGTTCTGTTGGCGTACGAACAAAGTCAGCTAAGGGACCTATGGCTATGGTCGCGTGTATAGATGTATTGCACGCAGTATTTAGTAAAAGGCATGTAGCCCAGAACCATCTCGTCATAAGCAATCTAAATAGCTCTAAGGTTCAGGTTTGCCCATCTCCTAGTTTTAGCTTTTTGGTTGGATTGGTTTCTATTGCCACTTCGGATGTACCAACGATAGCCCTAAGCTTGTTAGCAACTTGGCTATTCTTCCCATAGACTTGATCTGCCAAGCTAAGCGGTGTAGCCCTATCGGCGAGATCAGTACACTGCTTGGCCATAGCCGTAACATTAACCCCTTTGCTTTGCATAAGATCAATGAGCCGATCCACATAATGTGCGCCATTATGAATGATTGCCATGTGGAGTAAATTAAGCCCTTTATATTCTGTATTGGCTGCAGGGGACATGTCAGCACCTACTTCCATAAGATACTCCACTACATTTAAGTGACCCCCAGTGACTGCGTAGAGCATTACCGAATTATTTTGGCTGTCCTGGTGTGCTAGGCTTGCTCCTCTATCCATTAGATACTTTACAGTCCTTAAGTGACCCCTAAGAGCGGCAAACTGTAGCGCTGTTATTTTTAGTTCCCCGTTGTGAATGTCGGGATCCATGTGCATATCCTCTACAAGATATTTCACTAGCTCTGTTTCATTCTTTTTAGCTAGGTAGTGCAAGACGGTATACTCAAAATCATCGACAAGAGGACTATAGCTACGTTGTACCCTATACTTGTTGTCGCTTAGTAAGGATTTTATTTTCTCCAGAGAAGTCTCAGGATCATCAACAAGAGAGACAAACTCTTCAAAGAAACTTTCATCTTCTTGCCTTTCTCCATGGTCTAGGTTTCCTTCTGTCGATACGCCTCCCCGTAACCTAAGTATAGGGAAGCTGAGTATTTGCGACAGATCAGGGTTAATACCGTGTTGGTCCGTAGTGGCAATGTCTGTAGCAGAGATATACCCTGTGGCGCCTTCACCACTACCCATTGGCGATGGTACGCCAGAAAGGGTTGCATCATTCATAGTCAACTGACTGCAATCTGTAATCACAGCTACAACAAGGGCTATTTTACATATATAGGGTAGATGTACATGTTTCATAATCTTGGTTAGTTTGTTGGGAATTGGTCATGATCTGCTGCTATTGCTACCTAGATTTTGGAACGCAATACAGGATTTTCTGGGTATTGTAGAAAAATCTCTCCGGAGAGCTTGTTACTGTTTTCTTCACAGGCAAGGTAACCTGCTAACCTCTTGCAACTCTCTTTACCCCATCGTAGATTTGCGCTTAGCAAACAGGTCATAGACCCATAAGCATCGCACAAGGCCATGAGCGCAAACAACCACAACCCAATCATACAATTCCCAAAACGGACCATTCATCAATCGCACGATATCTATGGGAGAGATTCACTCAGCTATCAGGCAGTCATTATAGATTGTTTCAAAGCACGGCTAGACCCAGAACTGCTAGAACGAGACCGTTGTGAAATCCCTTAGTATTCCGTAGGTTGGCTCCATACTATATTAACTACCATTAACTTCTAACCGTTA
>JBCBRR010000063.1:0-5809 GCA_039819605.1 Bacteroidota bacterium
TCGCCGCCCACCACATCTTTAAGGGTCAAAGAAATTACGGGCCACTTGCCCTGATGGCTGTCGATGAGCTCAGGATGTTCTTTCCCAATGTTCAGGTTATCAAATAGACCTGGGTGCGGGCTTATGGTTTCCAGTTCATTCGTGGTCACGTTTTTTCTAACCTCGCAGTGCAGGAAATGATAGAGCATGTTCATGTTAAGCGTCTTGCCCCATCTTCTAGGTCGTGTGATGAGCGAAGCTGCAACGTTATGCGTGAGCAGATCCTTGATTAAGAGCGTTTTGTCAACAAAAATTTCCCCGTCTACCAAGCGTATAAAGTCGCCTATACCAATGGTGGGGCCTTTTTGTGGGAGGGTGTGCATAGTAGGTGATAACAGTGTGTTTGGGCACAAAAATAACACAAAAAGACAAGCTGAGTTAAAGGGGTAAGGGACTCATATGATGTGCAATGCTACCCTTAGCCCCCACAACCATCATGCCTTCATACAGCTGCAGCACTCTTTGGGTTCGCTATCGGTTGCTTTGTGCGTTAGAAAAAGCTACCAGGTTCAATCCTATTTCGTCACTCCTTATTACGCTAAAAATGTGGAAAAAGCTTTATCTTGACAAATTGAATATTGAAAGTTCAATCTGTCAAGTTTTTAACTTATGTATTTACGAACCATCACTCCTGTTGTGGAAGATATGCGCAAATACTTCCCTGTCATCGGCATTACGGGCCCTAGACAGTCAGGCAAGACTACATTGGCTAAAGCACTCTTTAAACATTTGCCTTATGTATCCCTGGAAAATCTAGATACCAGGACACGGGCCCTAGACGACCCACGCGCCTTTTTAGCAGGCTACCCGCAGGGGGCCATATTTGACGAAATTCAACATGCACCTGCCTTGTTTTCTTACTTGCAGGAAATCGTAGATAACACACCTGAAAAGGGCTTTTATGTTCTTACAGGATCCCAAAATTTTACGCTGAATCACCATATTACCCAATCACTATCAGGTAGAATAGGAATGGTGACGTTGCTACCCCTAAGTCTGTCCGAGTTGGGCATGCCTCCCAATAGTTGGGAGATGGTCCTTAAAGGTGGCTACCCCGGTCTGCATCACCTGCAGGTAAACCCGTTGTATTTCTACCCCAGTTATATACAAACCTATCTAGAGCGCGACGTGCGGCAGCTCAAAAACATAGAGAATCACAAGCTATTTCAAAACTTTCTCAAGCTATGTGCAGGTAGAATAGGCCAGGTTGTCAATTTTTCCACGTTGGCACAAGATACGGGCATTGCGCACACGACGGCGCGTAATTGGTTTCATACGTTAGAGGCTGGTTACATTGCTTTTTCCTTACCTCCCTACTACAAAAACTTCAACAAAAGGGTGATTAAAATGCCCAAGCTCTATTTTTACGATACTGGCCTGGCCTGCGCCTTATTAGGGATCGAGAACATGCACCAGCTAGATACCCACTATATGCGCGGTGCACTCTTAGAAAATCTGGTCATCCTGGAGTTACTTAAACAACGGCTCAATCAAGGACTCCGGAATCATCTCTACTTTTGGCGTGACCAGACAGGTCACGAAGTTGACCTCCTCATAGAACGTGGGGGGTCATTATGCGCTATAGAAATCAAAGCCAGTATGACATTTAAAAAAGACTTTGTAAAAGGGCTGCAGTATTTCTGTAAACTGACGCAAGCGGCTCAGGGCTACCTAGTCTATCAGGGAACACAGACAGGCAGCTATAAAGACATAGGCCTGGTACCCATCCAACAACTCCATAGCCTTGGCCTCTAAATACCTGCCATATAGACACTACTTTGGCAGGCTATGCGCTACCTCAACAGCTGCTTTAACTTTTGGCACACATTATGAGACACAGACTATTATGGACCTAAGGTCGTAGCCTTGCATAGTGCTTAACATGCGGAGAGAGGGGGATTCGAACCCCCGGTACACATCGATGTACGGCAGTTTAGCAAACTGCTGGTTTCAACCACTCACCCACCTCTCCGGTTGGTATTGGATACAAATATAGTCTTCAGATGCGCATATATGGGTACACCTGCTGAACTACCTGTTTCTGGCTACTTCAGAAAAGCGATAAAGGGCTGAATTTGGAGATTCTGCTGTTTATTATCTAAATTGTCAGCTCATAAAGCATGCATAAGTTCTGACAGTATATAAGCACAATGCGCATCTCTTAACCTAGCACATCTATGCATTTACAAACCCTAAGTGGACCTAGGCGCAAAGCCAATTTGAGCGGGCCGTGGTGTTGCCCTGGGACTACAGACAATTCAAAAAGACCATGAGAGACTCGGAAAGTACGATAGAAAGTCGCGGTGAAGCTGCCCTAAGAAGGGTACTGGACAAGTACAAAACTCCTGTGCTCAATAGCTTTAGTAGGGATCTGAGCGATCTGGCTAAAGATGGCAAGCTGGATCCGATCATAGGTAGGGAAAAAGAAATTGATCGAGTGGCCCAAATATTAAGCAGGCGCAAAAAGAATAATGCCATACTCGTGGGAGACCCTGGGGTAGGTAAGACCGCTATTGCGGAAGGCTTAGCGCTCAAAATAGAGCAGGATAAAGTAGTTAAAACTTTGCTCAGGAAGCGCCTCGTTATGCTCGATCTAGCCTCGTTGGTGGCCGGCACAAAATACCGGGGCCAGTTCGAGGAGCGGCTCAAGAATATCATGTATGAGCTGGAGCGATCGCAGGACATCATACTGTTTATCGACGAAATACACACCCTCGTGGGTGCTGGTGGTTCCATAGGTGCGCTAGACGCAGCCAATATACTCAAGCCTGCCCTAGCCCGTGGGGAATTACAATGCATCGGCGCCACTACCCTCAATGAGTATCGGCAGTACATTCAGCGCGATGGGGCACTGGACAGAAGGTTTCAAGTAGTGCGTGTGGAGTCACCCAGCCAGGAAGAAACGGTTGATATTTTAGAACAGCTTAAGCCCAATTACGAAGACCACCATGGGGTTACGTATGCACCCGAAGCCATTGAAGCTTGTGTGCACCTAGCTGATCGATACATCACCGATCGATTGTTACCTGATAAAGCCATTGACATCATGGATGAAAGCGGGGCTACTGTGCACATGCGCAACATAGAAGTGCCCTCCATAATCACGAAGCTGGAGTCGGAGCTAACAACTGTAGCTCAAGAAAAAAATAAGCTCGTCAAAACGCAGAAATACGAAGAAGCTGCTGAGCTGCGCGATCGAGAACGTAAGCTGTACGATAAGCTGACTTTAGAAAAGAGCCTGTGGGAGTTATCCCCACAACAAGCCCAGCGGCATCCTGTGTCTATCTACCATGTGGCTGAAGTGATTGCTACGATGACGGGCATCCCTGTAGAACGCATAGCGCACAGCCAGGACAGTCGGTTACTCGAGCTAGCTGATGAGCTCAAGGAAGAAATCATCGGTCAAGATGAGGCCGTAGATAAAGTGGTCAGGGCCATTCAGCGTACCCATGTGGGGCTGCAAGACCCCCATAGGCCGTTGGGCACTTTTATGTTCTTGGGTCCGACAGGGGTTGGTAAAACGGCCCTGGCGAAGGCCTTGGCTAACGCGCTCTTTGATCGAGAAGATGCCTTGGTGCGTTTAGACATGAGTGAGTACATGGAAAAATTCACCACCTCGCGCCTGATTGGGGCACCACCCGGTTATGTTGGCTATGAAGAAGGTGGGCAGCTCACTGAGAGAATTCGGAACCAGCCCTACAGCGTCGTCTTATTAGATGAGATAGAAAAGGCGCATGCTGATGTGCACAACTTGCTGCTACAGGTCATGGACGATGGGCTACTCACCGATGGACTGGGCAGAACGATTGACTTCACCCACAGCATCATCATCATGACCTCCAACGTAGGGGCCAGGGATTTACAGCAGAGTTCCCTCGGATTTTCTACAGGTACACAAGCAGATGCTCAAGATGCGCGCAAGGCCAAAGTGCATAAAGAAGTAGAGAAAAAGTTTAGGCCCGAGTTTATCAATCGGATAGACGATATCCTCGTGTTCAATACACTAACCCCTCAGCACATTCATCAAATCATCGATATCCAACTCCAGCAGCTTGCCGAACGCATTTTGCATACGGGTTATGAGCTCAAAATGACAAAACGGATGAAAAACTTTCTCAGTAAGAAGGGCTATGATCCCAAATATGGCATTCGGCCCTTAAAAAGAGCCATTCAGACCCACGTGGAAGATGTCATTGCTGAACAAATACTCACAGGCATGCTGAAGCCTGGAGACACGATACATATAGATCACAAGGGTAGGGGCGATCGTGTAGACATTCAGGTTATCAAAGACAGTGAAGGAGCCTAGGTACGCAATACTGTAAGGCTCATCTCCAGGCATCTTGATGCCCAATAACTGCCTTACATCCAGCACTACGGCTCAGCGCCAGCGCTGAAATAGCTACATCCTCTCTGTATTCTAAGGCCTCTGCGATAAGATCCTTAGCCACACCTGCCCTAGATTGGTGCTTTTTTTGTGCCATATTCCCCAGCATAGAAAAGGTGCTCGGAGCAAGTTTGATATTAACCTGTGGTCTTTGTGTAGTCATGATAATTTTCTCTAAAAGTGATAACCTCTGCCAAGTGCCTCAGGCACGGTAATAAAGCTTACTCACGTCCCAAATATAAATTGCTAAGATGATCTAAGCAAGAGCCACCTAGTCTTGGTCAGCGGACGTATTGTGTACCTTTGCGTACAGCCACCGTTTCGATCGACTACCCTTGGCACCATCAGCACAGCTCGCCACCCTATTTCATTATTTTGCACAACTGACTCCTCAGCAGCGGCATCAATTCAGTCAAATGGAGCCCATCTACACCCGATGGAATGCCCGTTTGAACCTTATATCGCGCCAGGACATCAGCAACCTATACATACGCCATGTACTCCACGCGTTGAGTATAGCTAAAGTAGTATCCTTCCAGCCTGGAACACGGCTTTTAGATGTAGGTACAGGCGGTGGTTTCCCAGGCATCCCGCTAGCCATTCTATTCCCTCAGGCCCGTTTTCACCTCATAGATTCCATAGCCAAAAAGGTCAAAGCCGTCGATAATATTGGCCGAGAGTTAGGCTTATCCAATGTGACCACCGAGGTCATCCGTGCTGAAAATATAACGGGTAAGTACGAATTTATACTTGGGAGAGCCGTTAAGAATCTAATCATCTTTCATGCTTGGGTACGTCATGTTATTACCCCGTCTGCCAGGCATAGTATTCCCAATGGTATATTATATCTAAAAGGTAATGAACCCATAGACCCTATATTACCGCGCAATACGTATGCGCTTCACGATATCTTCCCCACATTGAACTTTTTTCATGATAAACAGTTGGTACATGTGGTTTAGTAACGTGCCTGCTAGCAGTATTAAAAACCCAAAAGGAAGGAGAGAAGGTTTGCTTCAGGATTCCCTGTTTGTAAGATATAGCTTATTGAGTTCACGGCTTTGTCACTTTTCCCCTATGAGATAGAGGAGGATTATGTATCTGGGCTTCTATCGTTTTATGAGGCTGTAGTTGTAGTTTGTCAAGTTCAGGGGTTCACGAAGCTTTCCCCTGCGGGGAGGAGGAGGAGTTACTTTTTTCCTGTGATGAAAAAAGTAATCAAAAAATCACCTGAGATTGTGAGATTTGGCTGAAGGAATGATTAGGTGTCTGGGTTTCTATCGTTTTATTAAGCTGTAGTTGTAGTTTGTCAAGTTTGGGTTTTACGCTACTTTTTGCCCTGCGGGCGGCTTCGTCACTTTTTTCCTATGATGAAAAAAGTAA
>JBCBRR010000064.1:0-5721 GCA_039819605.1 Bacteroidota bacterium
TGTGCATCGTAGGTAGTATCAGTGCTTTTGGGTACAAAAATAACACAAAAAGACAAGCTGGGTTAAAGGCGTAGGGCTGCATCGTAAATAAAATTCAGGCATAATGTCTAGATTTGGAAGCAGCATACAACCCACATCAAAATAACCTGTGCCACCCCTACCCATTGGTATCCAAAGCATCCACAAAATCCTCCAACAAGGCTACCTGTATGTAGACAAAACCCAATTCGCCTACAACCTCATCCATAGCGGTACCCCTCATTACTTCCTCTCCCGCCCCCGTCGCTTCGGCAAATCCCTCTTCCTAAGTACATTGGCAGCCATCCTGCAAGGTGAAAAAGACCTCTTTGCAGGTTGTGCTATCGCTCAAACCGACTATGACTGGAAGCCCTACCCCACGATTCTGCTTGACTTTTATGCCCTAGATACACGGAACGCTATAGCTTTCGAAGCAAGTGCTAAAAGACAGCTAAAAAATAGGGCTCAAAGCCAAGGCGTTACCATCGAAACCCCTACAGCTGCTGAAGGACTCGAGTCACTGGTTTTACAAACTTTTCACAAAAACAACCAGACTCCCGTTGTCGTGCTCATCGATGAGTATGATAAGCCCATTATCCACAATCTGTGCAAACCCGAAGAAGTGGAGCCCCTCCGAGAACTGCTCAGCGACTTTTTTGGCATACTCAAAAGCCTGGATCACTATCTCAAATTTACCTTTATCACGGGTGTTAGCAAGTTCTCCAAAGTCTCCTTATTCTCTGGGCCAAATAACTTGAAAGATATCACCATGCACCCCCGATACGCGGCTATCACCGGCTATACAGAACAAGAGCTTATGCAGGTTTTTGACGAGTATATCCAAGATATCGCCCAGAACCGAGGTATGACGCAAGGGGAAGTTCTTACAGAAATCAAGCGTTGGTACAATGGCTACCGCTTCTCTGAAGAGGAAATTTACGTGTACAATCCCTTCTCCACGCTGAACTTCATGGATGAAAAGCAGCCGCAAAGCTATTGGTATAGCTCCGGGACCCCTTCCTTTTTGATCAATCAGCTCCAAAAGCACCCAGAGACGCTGGTGCCGCTAACAGGAGCCACAGCTAGAAAAAGTGAATTGACAGATATCAGTGGCCTCGAAACCCTCGATTTGAAAGCCCTGATGTTTCAAACAGGCTATCTGACCATCACGGGTTATCATGAGCGTGCGCAACAATACACGTTGTCATTCCCCAATCAGGAAGTACAAGAAGCTTTCATGGATTCATTGGTTAGTCGCTTTGCACCCCACAATACCCTCATCCGTAACGCCTGTTATGAAGCCTTGGTTGAATGTGAACCCACCGCTTTCTTTGCCCAAGTGCAGGTAGATATAGCCGCTTTCCCTAACCTATTCTTTAGCAGAGCTCAGGAAAGTACGTACCACATGGTATTGCTGGGCCTTATGAGGGGCATGGGCCTAACGGTCACGGCAGAAGTACTGACCCATTTGGGACGCTTGGACCTGGTAGTAGATATGCCCCATATTATCTATATCTTAGAATTAAAGCTTGACAAAAGCCCACAGGAAGCTTTGGATCAGATGCAGCAAAAACATTATTACCAGCCCTATCTAAGGCAGGATAAGCAGGTGGGGCTGCTGGGTGTGCAATTCTCTTCGCAAGTGCGTAACTTAACAGATTGGCTAGGGATGCTATTGGATACAGAAGGCAACCTGATCCGCCATCTCCAGCCTAGCCCGACCGACATATCCAAAAAACACATATGAGCCAGCTAGCAGAGACGACTTCCATCGCCAGCATACAACAGAATACGACACCCGCCTGGCTAGTGCTACCGTTCGCAGTGCTATTGTGCATGATTGCCACAGGCCCATTGCTATACGCACGCTTCTGGCACAAACACTACCCCAAAGTAGCTTTGATACTAGCCGGCTTGGTAGGCGAATATTATCTGCTGGTCTTACACGACTTCTATAAGCCCATAGAAGCGCTGATGGAGTACATACAATTTATAACGCTGATTGGTGCGCTGTACATAGCCTCGGGAGGAATCTTTATTAGGATCAATAAACCGGGCACCCCCTTTACTAACCTCGGACTGCTTTGTGCGGGGGCTGTGCTAGCTAATTTGATCGGCACCACGGGAGCTTCTATGTTATTGATTAAGCCCTACATGCGGCTCAATAAAGCTCGGATCCGGGTGTATCATATGATCTTCTTTATATGGATGGTCAGCAATGTGGGCGGGGCACTTACACCCATTGGCGATCCGCCGCTTTTTCTAGGCTTTATCAAAGGTGTTCCCTTCTTCTGGACACTATATCATAATGGACTACCCTGGCTAGTAGCCTTAGGGTTACTGAGTATGGCTTTCCTTGCGTTTGATATCCGCAACCCACATACAGCACCAGCCTCTCTACAGGATCCTGGACAATCGGTATTACATATCGTGGGTAAACGAAACTTACTATGGCTCACACTCATCATCACGACGGTATTCTTAGACCCCCATATTTTCTCGTGGGTACCCGCTATAACGACGCATGCAGGGCAGAGTTTCTCTTTTTTACGGGAAATCATCTTATTAGGGGTGGCTGGGCTTTCTTACCAATGTGCCAGTCGAGAGGCTTTAGCTACTAACGGATTTACACTAGAGCCGCTTAAGGAAGTCGTCATTATCTTTGTCGGTATTTTCGGTACGATGATCCCCGCTTTGGACCTAGTAAGTAGATTTGCTGCGTCAGAAGCAGGTAGTGCGTTGATTACACCCAATACACTGTATTGGGGTACGGGGATCTGCTCCTCCATGCTAGACAATGCACCTACCTATCTCAACTTTGGAGCGGCTTGTATGGCTGCCCAGGGCGCAGACATCACGAAGACCACAGATGTGCTTGCGTATGCTGCAGGAGGGGTATTCCCCCATTCGATATTGCGCCTCAAGGCCCTAACCATCGCCTCTGTTTTCTTTGGCGCTGCAACCTATATTGGCAATGGGCCCAATTTTATGGTGAAGTCCATAGCTGAGCACGAAGGTGTGCATATGCCTTCTTTTTTTGGATATATCTTTCGGTTTGTTGTTCCATTTTTGCTACCCGTTTTGCTGATTATTTGGCTTCTATTTTTTGCCTTCGCCTAGCGATATCACTACTTTGACCATGCGTTACTGGATGCTACTCTTCTTTGGCTTACAAGCCCATACAGCATTTGCATGGGGATTTTTGGCACACAGAGAGATCAATCGGCACGCTGTATTTACACTGCCTCCTGCTATGTTTAGCTTTTACAAGCAACATCTGGGCTACATCACTGAAAACGCGGTAAATCCAGACAAAAGGCGCTACGTGGTCGAAGGAGAAGCCCCCAAACATTACATAGACATGGAGTACTATGCAGATGAAGCCCATGTACAGGACATACCCCGGAGCTGGGACCAGGCAAAAGCCCAGTATACAGAAGATATGCGCGCAGAGCATGGTATTTTGCCCTGGCATATCTTACATGTCAAACAAGCACTCACCCGCGCATTTCGCGATCAGGACTTAAGGCGAATCTTGCAACTCTCGGCTGATATAGGGCACTACCTGGCCGATGCAAACGTACCCCTACACACCTCTCAAAACTACGATGGGCAACTAACGGGCCAAGAGGGCATTCACGGGCTATGGGAGACACGGCTCCCCGAACTTTTCCTAAGTACGTACAACCTCTTTACCGGCCAGGCTTCTTACGTGTCGCACCCACAGCAGGAGATCTGGGCAGCCATTATAGAGGCCCACCAGGGGGTTAAGTATGCTTTGGACTTAGAGAAGAAGCTCTCCCAACGTTTCCCACAGGTGCGCAAATACAGTTTTGAGCAAAAGGGTACTACCCTCAGGAAAGTATATTCCGTAGCGTATGCGCAAGCGTACCATCAGTTGCTCAGCGGGCAAGTCGAGCAACAGATGCGAGCTTCCATCAAGATGGTAGGTGATTTTTGGTTTACCTGTTGGGTAGACGCTGGGAGACCGCCCCTAGATAAGTGGCTGCAACAGCCAGTACCCGAAGAGCCAGAGCCTTTACCGCAAAACCAGCCCCTTAGTGTACGTGTTTGCGGCGATTAGCTTTTGTATGTCTTAGTCCAGTACAACCGCTGCTAGCAGATCACAGCAGCCTGTGTGGCACAATACCTGTCGCACAGCCAGCCGAGTGAGAAGGCCCTACATGGCATAATGATTCCCTTTGAAAGTTTTGTTTTAGACAATGGCCTACGGGTCATTGTGCACGAAGACCCAAGCAGCAAGCTGGCGGCTATGAACGTCATGTACCATGTAGGTGCCAGGGACGAAGAGGCTCAGAAAACAGGGCTGGCGCATCTTCTCGAGCACTTGATGTTTGGCGGATCTCAGCATGTGCCCCACTATGATCAGGCGTTGCAGCAGGTAGGTGGTGACAGCAATGCGTACACCACACCCGATGTAACCAACTATTATTGCACACTGCCGGCCGTTAACTTGGAGACGGCCTTTTGGCTAGAGTCAGACCGGATGCTAAGTCCATTGCTGGATACTCAGATTTTGGCAGTACAGCAGAAGGTAGTCACAGAAGAGTTTAAGGAAATTTACCTCAATCAGCCTTATGGAGATGCTTGGCTGCAGTTGAGCGCATTAGCCTATGCAGTACACCCCTATCGTTGGCCAGTCATTGGCAAGGATGTTAGCCACATTGCACGCATTACCCTAGCGGACGTTCAGGCGTTCTTTCGCAAATTTTACGTACCCAACAACGCAGTGCTCGTGGTCGCGGGTGATGTACGACTACCGCATGTAAAACAGCTCAGTCAGAAATGGTTTGGGCCGATCCCCGCGGGGCCTGTACACACCAGGCGATTGCCCCAAGAACCTGCACAGACAAGTCCCAAAAGTATCCATTTATCAGCCCCAGTACCTCTAAACGCCTTGTACAAGGCATATCATGTACCGGGCAGATCATCTGTAGATTACCATACTGCCGAGGCCTTATGTAATGGCTTAGGGGCAGGTAAGTCAAGTACACTATATCGGCAATTGGTTCAGGAGAAAGCCTATTTTAATACGATAGAAACTTGCCTGACAGAAACGCTGGATCCGGGTTTGCTGATCGTACATGGTATTTTAAATACAGGTATATCTTTTGAGCAAGCGGAAGCAGGTTTGGCCGAGATTTTCGAGGCGATACAAAGCCACGGCATGACATCTGCGGAGTTAGATAAGGTCAAGAATCATGCAGAGACCGAGTGGGTATGTGGTGCGATTGACTTGCCTTACCGGGCACAAGCTTTGGCATTGGCTACCTGGTTAGGGGATACCCATCTGGTGAATACAGAAATGGAAAGGGTAAGAGCCATTACATTGGCGGATGTCAAACGTATGGCGCATCAGCTATTGAGTGCAGGCCAGGGTAGCACGCTGTACTACCATAGTACAGGCTGACAGCATTAGCGGTATGCTCGAGAAGTCCCTTGGCATGTTGCCTTACAATCAGGGCTAACGAGAGGGAAAGTCCAGGTTGCGCCCTGCACCCATTCACCGCAATACGAAATAAAAGTTTATCTTCGCCCGACGAAATAAATAAGGCCACACTTGACTCTGATCATGCATACAAAAAATCATAAAACCTTATCTTACATTTTGCTCTTAGGGCTCTTTTTACAGAGCTGTAACCCTGATTTTGCCATGACTCCTGTGCCGGAACACTGGCAAAA
>JBCBRR010000065.1:0-5323 GCA_039819605.1 Bacteroidota bacterium
CGTAGGGAAAAAGTAACGCGCCCCCTCAGGGAAAAGCCTCGTAACCCCCAAACTTGATAAACTACAACTATATCATCAAACTACCCCCCCCCCCTCTCCCCTTCTACACATCCCTTCCAAACTTCCCTAGCCATACCAACCACCACCCCTAACCCATCTCCTTCTTCTCCAACAGCCGTAGCCAACCCCGCCTGCCCCCCTCCTCTCCCTTGAATAGGTTGCACTAACCTCTGAATGAGCACGTGCGCATCTAACCCAAACCGATTACCTATCACCTCATCACATACCACAACCAAGTGCGGCTTCCGCTCTATCAAGGCCCCTAACACCGCAAAGAGTGGCTTGTGCGACCGACTGAATTGTAAAGCCATCTGCTTGAGCGCTTTCATATTGGGTAAAACCACCTTTTCTATAAGCACGTGGTAACCCGCAACAACCTGTATGCACCCGCGTAGCCGCGTAGCAGTCGCCTGAATTTGCTCCTGCTGATAAAAGGCAATCTGCTTGCCCTGCGCCACTTTCGTCGCCAATAAGTCATCAACGGCTTTGCACACATCTTTAGGATATTTCAACGTACTTCGCAAAGCATCTAACGTCTGGCAGTGCACACGCACAAAACGCTCAGCCGCCTCACCCGCTACCGCCTCAATCCTGCGGGTACCCGCCGCAATGCTGCTCTCGGAAATGATCTTGAAAAAACCCAATTGCCCCGTAGCGGCTACATGCGTGCCCCCACAGAGCTCCATGGAGAAATCGGGATCAAAACTGATCACCCGCACACGCTCCCCATACTGCTCCCCAAAAAGCGCCGTGGCACCTGCAGCTTTGGCCTCCACAAGGGGTACGTCACGCCGCTCTTGTAAGGGTATGTTCGCTCTGATCCGCTGATTTACCAGCTGCTCGACTTGGTACAATAGGTCCGATCCCAATTTAGTGTGGTGCGTAAAATCAAACCGCAGCAACTGAGCATTTACCAAAGAACCCCGCTGCACAACGTGTGGGCCTAATAACTGCCTGAGCACAGCCTGCAAGAGGTGCGTAGCGCTGTGGTGCCGCGTGATGGCCTGCCGACGTGGTAGGTCTACGTGGGCATGCCACGAGACTTGTACATCTTGGGGCAAATGCGATACATCATGGATAATGAAAGGCGGTTCCCGACGCGTATCTAGCACATCTATCGTTTCGGTCTGCGAAACCAGCTTGCCTGTATCACCCACCTGACCACTCCCCGTAGGGTAGAAAGGCGTCTGGTCAAGTACCAACTGATACCGCTCCCGTGCATGGGCTTCCTGTATAGTACGATATTGTACAATCCGTACAGGAACCTCCACCATATCGTACCCAATAAACTGCGAGGCAGTCCGCATGGTGTCTATCACATGCCAATCCCCTGTAGCCACTGCCGCCGCCTGTTTAGAACGTGTACGCTGCTCAGCTAGCGCTTGCTGAAAGCCCTCTTCATCTATCTGAAAGCCCTGCTCCCGTACAATGAGCTGCGTTAGATCCATCGGGAACCCGTAAGTATCGTACAACTCAAAGGCAGTACGGCCATCTATCTGTTGCTGCCCCTGGGTTTGGAGAGATTGGGTAATGTGGGCTAGCCTATGTAATCCCGTAGCCAAGTTCTGTAAGAAAGTGGCCTCCTCGCTACGAACCACCTGCTCAATATAGGCTTGTTGTCGCTGGATATGGGGATAAATATCCCCGAGCTGATTGACTAGAATAGCCACCAGCTGATGCATAAAAGGTTGCTTGAGGTCCAGGTACGTGTAGCCATAACGGACCGCCCGCCGCAAGATACGCCGGACTACATAGCCCGCTTGCGCAGGACCTGGGGCCTGCCCATCCGCGATGCTGAACGTGACGGCCCGTATATGGTCGGCAAGTACCCGCATGGCAACATCAGTGCGCGGATCCTGACCATATACCTGAGCACTGATACGGCCAATACCCTCGATAAGGGGTTGAAAAAGATCCGTATCGTAGCTAGATGGCTTCCCCTGAAGTACCATCGCTAACCGCTCTAGCCCCATACCCGTATCTACATGCTGTTGGGGCAGGGACACCAACTGTCCAGCAGCCTGGCGGTTGTATTGTACAAAGACCAAGTTCCAGAGCTCAATGACTTCCGGATGCCCCGTATTGACCAGATCTCTCCCCGGTATTGGCTGACCTACAGGCCGTAAGTCGATATGGATCTCCGTGCATGGGCCGCAAGGGCCTACATCCCCCATTTCCCAAAAATTATCCCGTCTAGTGCCGTATAAGATGTGATCGGTAGGTACATATTGCTGCCAAAGGGTGTAGGCCTCCTGATCAGCAGCTAAATTTTCCGCAGCATCCCCCCCAAACACCGTAACGTACAATCGATCTGGAGCTAGTCCATAGACTTCCGTAAGCAATTCCCAAGCCCACGCGATGGCCGCTGCCTTGAAGTAGGCCCCAAAGGACCAATTTCCCAGCATCTCGAACAAAGTATGGTGGTAGGTATCGATGCCCACCTCCTCTAAGTCATTGTGTTTGCCAGATACACGCAAGCAAGGTTGATGCGTCGTGACGCGCGGATGCGACACAGCCTGAGGCGACAAAAAGCAGGCTTTGAATTGATTCATGCCGGCATTGGTAAAGAGCAATGTCGGATCGTCAGGGTGCACAATGGGTGCACTAGGTACATGTTTATGTTGTTTCTGTTTGAAGAACTGGATAAACTTCTCTCGGATGGTTTTACTGCACATAATAATCGCGGAATAACCGCCACATGGGTGAATAGTTGCAGAGATAGCTAAAGTTGTGCTAAATTAGCCTAACTTCTGATAAAATGGGGCGTAACAAGTACTATTACTACGACATCAAGACCTGTAGCTACGAACAAGTGAGGCGCTCTGTGTGGCGCACGGTTGGCACATGTATAGGTTACTTGACCTTATCTCTGGTGTTGGGCGTAGCCATAACCCATCTATATTACAGCTACTTCGACTCTCCCAAAGAGTATGCCCTCAAGCAGGAAAATGAGACCTTGCGGGTACATTACGAGATTATCCAAAAGGAGCTCGAGAAAAGTCGCAAGGTGCTAACCCTGTTACAGGACCGCGACGATCATATCTACAGGACCATCTTTGAGGCAGAGCCTATCCCCACGACAGTGCGACAAGCGGGTGTCGGAGGTATAGACCGATATAGGGCCTTGGCCTACAAAGATCCCATCATCACACACACGTTAGAGCAGGTTGATCAGCTAAAACGGCAGATCTACATACAGGCTAAATCGTACGATGAGCTCACCAAGCTGGCCATGCATCAAGAAAGGCGTCTGGCTGCCATACCTGCCATACAGCCCATTTCCAACAAGGAGCTCAAATACATAGGTTCTGGATTCGGTATGCGGCGCCATCCCATACACAAGATATACAAAATGCACACGGGTATGGACTTCCCAGCCCCCAGGGGCACTCCCATTTATGCCACAGGCAATGGTATTGTGAAAGCTGTGAAAAGGAGCGCGACCTACGGCAATTATATAGACATTCATCATGGCTATGGGTTTATGACGCGGTATGCCCACCTAGACGCCTCACACGTGCGCCCGGGCCAAGCTGTTAAGCGTGGGGAATGTATAGGGCGTGTAGGCAATACAGGCGTTTCTACAGCACCCCATCTGCACTACGAGGTGATCAAACATGGCAAGCATGTAGACCCAGCGCATTATTTTTTCAACGACTTGAACGCCAGTGAGTATGAGACGTTGATCCGCCTGGCCGCTATGAAAAACCAGTCCATGGATTAGATGGATGTACGACTCACCCAGCAGTACTACACCATAGGGGAAGTAGCCAAATTGTTTACGGTATCCACCTCTTTGCTACGGTACTGGGAGAAAGCCTTTACTTCTCTACATCCTCAGAAAGACGCACAGGGTATTCGAAAGTATACCCGGGAAGATGTAGTACAGTTGCAGACCATTTATCAGCTGGTCAAAGAGCAAGGCTACACTTTACGGGGTGCTAAAGAAGTGTTAGACAATGACACCAAAAGGCATAAAAAGCGCAAAGAGGTTATAGCGTCTCTTAAGAAAGTCCGAGGGTTTTTAGTGATGCTACGAGAGAAATTATCCTGACGTCTGGTTACACAATTAGGCATCTACGCGTTCATACTTCCCTGCCACTTCCTTACCACAAAAGGCCAACGACACCTGTAATATACTCTTGACATGGCTGTGCATTTTGACCTGCGTGCTATACTTCCTATCCACGATTTGTGCTAGACCCTTGGCTGCTAGCTCGGGCAATGCTTCTACTTGCTGGCCTACCTTATATTCCAGAATTATCGCCTCGTCTGCATCATGATCTAACCGGGGTATTAATACAGTATCCGGCCTCCCCAAACCACTTTCACGCTCACTCTCTATGATGTAACAGTCCGATAAGTAATTCAGTATGCCTAGCATAAAACCACTGTAAAATGCTTCTGCCCACCGCTGGCCAGTTTGGTGAAAGCTCGTTGACGCATATAAGAACGATTGCAAACGCTCGATGAATTTTTCTACTTGACCCGAAGCTAACGTATCTGCTAAACTTTCGTAATGAGCTGGATCTATCTCTAGCTTCCGGGATACCCACGCCGACAATCGCTGCTTGTAGATACGTTGCACTTCATAGTTGGGTATGGAAAGGAGATACTGATCTTTCTTAGGCCCACGGACAACACTTGGATTCAGGTAGCCGCCAAAAAGCAATAAACTGCGTATACCGATCAAGTTATTGATATCAGTAAAGCCAATCTGCTTTATAATAGTTGACTTGAAGGTGCCTCCCGATATCAGGGTCTGTATATCTTGCTGTATGTCATCTGTAGTCAACACCGACTCGATCAGTTGAGTGCCTCCACTGTCTATCCAGTAGTAGTCTAATGTACCCCCGGTTTTTAGGTAACGCATAATGGACCATGGGTTATAGAAAACTTGGTTGTTAAAAGTATATCCATTGTACCAGCGCTGCAGTTCTTCGGGAGGTGTAGATGTAGGAACTTGATCGAGCAGTGCATTTACTTCTTGTTGTGTAAATCCATAAGAGGTGGCAAAATCTTTATCTAGGACCGTATATTCACCAACATTGTTCAACCCGGAGAAAAAGTTTGCTTTGGCAAGCCTAAAAACACCCGTAACCAAGCCTTGCTTAAGACAAGGATTCCCTTTCAAAGCAGCTCTGAGCAACCCTCGGACCAATTGTAACACGCTCGCGAGTTCTTTTTGAAGTTCTGCAATTTTTGTTGCGAACTCTTCTGGCTTGTTACTTTGCTTGCATTCCAGATAGGCACTATAAATACT
>JBCBRR010000066.1:0-5261 GCA_039819605.1 Bacteroidota bacterium
CAGAGTCGAAAGACGGATATAGTGATCCGATGGTTCCACATGGAAGGGCCATCGGATCACTATATCCGTCTTTCGACTCTGCTCGACTTGTAGGTCTCACAGTCAGGCACCCTTCTGCTATTGCACGCTACGCACGATTACCATCCGTGCTGAGGGTACCTTTGAAAGCCTCCGTTACTTTTTTGGAGGCGACCACCCCAGTCAAACTACCCACCAAACACTGTCTCCCTAAGGATAGGGATGAGGTAACACATACAAAAAGGGTGGTATTTCAAGGTTGACTCCACCGTGCCTAGCGACACGGCCTCATAGTCTCCCACCTATCCTACACATTGTGTACCTGTTACCTATGTTAAGCTATAGTAAAGGTTCATGGGGTCTTTCCGTCCCGTTGCGGGTAAGCGGCATCTTCACCGCTACTACAATTTCACCGAGCTCGTGGCTGAGACAGTGTCCAGATCGTTATACCATTCGTGCAGGTCGGAATTTACCCGACAAGGAATTTCGCTACCTTAGGACCGTCATAGTTACGGCCGCCGTTTGCTGGGGCTTCAGTTCAATGCTTTGCCCAAATGGGCTAACATCTCTCCTTAACCTTCCAGCACCGGGCAGGTATCAGGCCTTATACATGATCTTTCGATTTCGCAAAGCCCTGTGTTTTTGATAAACAGTCGCCTGGACCTCTTCACTGCGGCCTCCCAAGGAAAAACCTTGGGTAGGCACCCTTTTTCCCGAAGTTATAGGGTCAATTTGCCTAGTTCCTTGGCCACGGATCACTCGAACACCTGAGGATACTCTCCTTGACTACCAGTGTCGGTTTGCGGTACGGATAGCTTATAACGTAACGTTTAGAAGTTTTTCTTGGAAATCTGATTAGGGTCATTATCTGTGCTCGGTAAAGATTACAGTACTATCACTTTCGGCAAGCATAAGGGATTTGCCACTTACGCCTATACCTACAAGCTTTAACCCCGAATTTCGTCTCGAGGCAGACCTTTCACACTTTCGTCACTCCTTCCCTGTTATAAGTTAGTATCGGAATGTTGACCGATTCGCCATCGCTTACGCCTTTCGGCTACAGCTTAGGGCCCGACTAACCCACGGATGACTAGCATAGCCGTGGAAACCTGAGTCTTACGGTGTGCTGGTTTCTCACCAGCATTAACGTTACTTATGCCTACATTTGCTTTTCTACACAGATCCATGGCAGGTCCCCCTGGCCACTTCTACTCTGTTAGAATGCTCTCCTACCCCTCCCTACCTGTGTAGGGAGGCCATAGCTTCGGCAACATGCTTGATGCCCGTTTATTATCGGCGCTCTGCCGCTCGACTAGTGAGCTGTTACGCACTCTTTGAATGAATGGCTGCTTCCAAGCCAACATCCTAGCTGTCTTAGCAACTGAACTTCCTTAGCTCAACTTAGCATGTATTTGGGGGCCTTAGCTGATGGTCTGGGTTGTTTCCCTCTTGAACTAGGACCTTAGCACCCTAGCTCTTTCTCCTAAACAAAACTGGCAGCATTCGGAGTTCGTCTAGACGTAGTAAGATGTTACTCCTCCACATCTGATCGGTAGCTCTACCTCTGTCAGTATACATTTAAGGCTGCTCCTAAAAGCATTTCGGAGAGTACGAGCTATTTCCCGGTTTGATTGGCCTTTCACCCCTACCCACAGCTCATCCAAAGATGTTGCAACATCCACTGGTTCGGCCCTCCACGCTGCTTTACCAGCGCTTCAGCCTGGCCATGGGTAGATCACCAGGTTTCGCGTCTAGCTCTTCTGACTCAAGCGCCCTATTCAGACTCGCTTTCGCTTCGGCTGCTCCTCTCAAAAAGGATTAACCTTGCCAGAAAAGACTAACTCGTAGGCTCATTATGCAAAAGGCACGCCGTCACCCCATCGATATAATATCTTGGGGCTCCGACCGCTTGTAGGCGTATGATTTCAGGACTCTTTCACTCCCTTATTCAGGGTACTTTTCACCTTTCCCTCACGGTACTGGTTCACTATCGGTCTTTCAGGAGTATTTAGCCTTACCAGATGGTGCTGGCAAATTCAGTCGGTTTTTCACCGGAACCGACCTACTCAGGATACTAGCTGGCTTAACTTCATTACCTTGACAGGGCTTTCACCTTCTATGGCTTGTCTTTCCAGACAATTTAAGTTCTTTCGCTAAGCTGTATAGCCAGTCCTACAACCCCACACCGGCCGTAACCGATGTGGTTTGGGCTCTTCCGCTTTCGCTCGCCACTACTAACGGAATCACTTTTGTTTTCTTTTCCTCTAGGTACTTAGATGTTTCAGTTCTCCAGGTTTGCTTCTCCATACAGTGGAGATACTCTAACTTCATTAGAGTGGGTTGACCCATTCAGAAATCTACGGATCTATTCGTATTAACCAATCCCCGTAGCTTATCGCAGTTTGTCACGTCTTTCTTCGCCTCTGAAAGCCTAGGCATCCGTCATACGCCCTTGCATTGCTTCTCTACATAAAATAACTAATTATTATATTACACAAAGCTGAAAGTGTACCACTGAACCTAAAGACGCTTAGTCATCTAGGGGCAGGCTATTCTTTTCAGCTTTTGTATTCCCGCTTTTGCTTTTACAGTACGTCAAAGAGCGTTCGCGCCTGTGGGCTTGGCCGTTTGGGCTGTTACCTCAGCGCGCTCTTTTCATTTTCTTTTTCAGAAATGACGAAAGGGACATTTCCCCTTCGTGATGCAAATCTAATGCAATGTTGTCAGACACACAAATCTATGGGGGTTAGCCAAGCAAGTCGGGGTCTATATCTGGCCTATTCAGGGCTAAATCCTGGGGCGTTCTGCCTTGGCAATCTCCTATAGCTTTGCTCTTTGCCAGCTTTTGGACAACATGCTTGAATTTCTCCGGGTCACTCTCAATCTTTTGGCTGGCTGCGAGACAGTGCAGCGGCGTGTAGCGCAATTGCCCACGCTGTTTATGGAGCAAGTCTGATTTGCCCTGCGCTTCCAATTGCGCAATCAGGTATAGCATACCGGTCAGATTGCCAGCATGGGCAGCGTAATGTAGCGGCAGCGCCCCGTCTATACCCTCCCTATCCACAGGCATTTGTCGCTCTTCTACTAGGTATTGCAAACAGTCTAGGCTAGTATCTTGCGCTGCTAAGTGCACCAGTGTACGGCCATTCTGCGTAGATCTGACTGCAGGCACCCCAAATCTACTTAAGAAGTACTTTAGAATATCCAATTCTGAGGCAAATACAGCTGCTTCTAGCCCATTAGATCCATGCTCATCTCGCTGTTTAATATTTACATGGCGCTGTTCTACCAAATATTTAATGATCGGCATCGCACGTAGCCTGCCTTCCACAATGGTTATATTCAAGAGTGTTAGTCCGGCATACAAGGCATAGAACTGGGCAGGATCATGCTCCAGGATTGTGATGAACTTCCGGCGGTCGGCTTTTCTGATAGCTGCCAACAATTCATCACATAGGACATTACAGGGGTTCGGTAGCTCATAATGCACTCGATCAGGACCATAGGCTCCAGATATAGGTTCAGGAACGGGTAGGGATAATTTCTGAAAGGTAAGGCGTCGAGGTGAATTGACTGCAGTAGTAGTGTTTTCAACATGCGCTCGATCAGGACCATAGGCTCCAGATATAGGTTCAGGAACGGGTAGGAGTGCATTCCGAAAGGTAAGGCGTCGAGGTGAATTGACTGCAGTAGCAGTGTTTTCAATACCATTGCCCAAATACAGCCTTCTTGCAGCCTGTATCAGCTGATTATACCTTGTCTGGGATACTTGGGTTATAGGTATTTCATGAGCCGATACACCCTTGTAGGCGCTTTGATCATCACTGTACACATATGGGTATGACGCATGAGTACAGCTGGCAGCTATGAGTAGGATTGAGGCTGATACGTGTCTGTTGATCATCATAGGGGTTGGGCTTTTAGCACCGTTGTTCTTGCAGCTGCAGGAGCTGCTCACGTTGTAACCCTGTTGCCAATAGGATTGTACCCATTTCTACACCCTGGCGTAAGAGATTCTTCGCAGTCTGAAGTATACCTCTAGTTACACCTTCTTCTATACCTAGTTGCTTACCTTCTTTCATACCTAGTTGCTTGCCTTTTTTCATACCTAGTTGCTTGCCTTCTTCTACACCTTGGTAGCGCAGGCTATCTGCATATGACATCACGTCCTCCTTTACTGTTTTTTCTCGAATGAGCTCAGATAGTAACCTAAGACATTCTGCTCCCTGTTCGGGTTTACTTTTATGATAAATGTACACCGCACTGTTACGTACATGGCTACGGGGTAGCTGTTGTATGTACGCAGGCGTTACTTTCTGAAGTACCTCTAGAAACTCTCCACATTTCCCTTGCTTTAATAAAGCCTGAAACAGACCTGATTTGCCTCCTTGTTGTAACAACTCATCTATCGTGTGCTGAGTCAAATCCCACAACTCGAATCCATCTAGTCTACCATACTCTTTGGCTAAGTCTGGAGATGTTACACAGGCATACAGATAGGTGGAATAAGGATACGCTACTTGGCCATTATACATACAGATAGGTAGTATGAACGGACGCATCTTAGTTTGATCGCCTTTTTTATGCTTCCGTGTAAGTAGGAGCGCGTACTCATCTAGCCGGTCAGCCATGTGTCTGTCAGGTGTGCTCTGTAGCTCTATAATAAAGTAGATGACCGCTGACTTGTTGTCGATAGAAAACCTACAGATGATATCGCTCTGGTAGCGTACTAATTCGTCATCGATGATGAATTCCGTGGAGATGAATGCTAGCGTAGTGAAGTCAATACGCTCCAGCAGACTTTTGTTTAGCCTCATTTTGAAACAATCGATAAGGATGTCATCATGATTGAGCGAGTCTTTCCCATACGCATCGTACAGTTGGTAAACGGCCTGTTTTGACTCTTGCATGGGTTGGTTGTTATCGTTTGTATTCATGGCCTTATGCAATGCTTAGAGGTTTAGACCCCTTTCCTGAACGCAAATCTACAGTGGGGAGGAGATAGTTGCAAGTAAGTTGCTTTTGGAGCTCTCCTAGATAACACGAAGATACAGTGAGACCGTAGTATTGCTCCTACGATAAGGGGATATCTTGGCAATGTGCTGAGGGGTGCACGTTTTTACGTGGCTGTAGGTGTAGCTTAGGGAGTTCACGGCTCATATGATGTTTCCCCTGCGGGGGGCTTCGTTACTTTTTTCCTATGATGAAAAAAGTAACCAAAAAAATCACCCGCGATTGTCAGA
>JBCBRR010000067.1:0-5213 GCA_039819605.1 Bacteroidota bacterium
GAATGGTGCCATTTCCTTAACTGCCCTCCGACTATGGACATAGCTTTCTTAGAAGGGAAAGCTAACTCTGAGGCTGTTAGATCAGCTTGTATATGTATGGCACGGAGCCAGTTGAATGAGCGCGATATGTCGCTGTATGAAGCTTCAGAGAAGCGACAGCTAGATTGGGCCTCTTCGATACACGCCGCTGAGCAGGAAGCTAAAGCAGTAGGTAGACAAGAAGGTGAGCAAGTGGGCCTGGAGAAAGGCAAGGAACAAGGTAGGAAAGAAGGCAAGAAAGAAGGTGAACAAGTGGGCCTAAAGAAAGGTAAGGAACAAGGTAGGAAAGAAGGCAAGAAAGAAGGTGAGCAAATAGGCCTAAAGAAAGGCAAAGAAGAGAGTAAGATAGAGATAGCCACACAAATGCTATTGGCCCATTTACCTAGAGAGCAGGTATGCGCTTTGACAGGGTTAGACACGGCAAAGGTTACGCAACTCGCAGAACAGCTTGGCCAATAACTCCCGACGTGCCTTATAGGCCATGTATCCCATCATAGTCCAGACTACTGCAGAACGCTGCAAAAATACCTGAGGGTTCCGGTAATAAGGCCGCTTCGCAAGAAAAAAGTAACAAGCCTCTCTGCCCCTACAGGGACAATCTTATAATAAAATTGCATTTTAGGAGATCCATCACTAGATTTGTGACTTCGTCCATGCAGGTCAGTGAGATCAAGTCATAACGTTTCATACATCACAGACCCCACACGAAACACAAAACGTGATTCCAGGCTATAAAACCCAATCTGCCCAGCGACAGCACATCCACAAAGCATGGTTGCTTGTGGATGCTAAAGACTACCCATTGGGCAGACTAGCTAGTCAAGTAGCCACCATCATCCGAGGTAAACACAAACCCTATTTTACACCTCACGTAGACTGCGGTGATAATGTAGTGGTCATCAACGCTGCCCAAGTACGACTGACCGGTAGAAAGAAAGAGCAAAAACAGTATGTGTCGCATACAGGCTACCCTGGTGGGCAGAGAGTAGTCACCCCCAAACAATTGCAAGAAAAATTTCCCGAACGCATCATAGAGCATGCCGTCAAGGGTATGTTGCCAAAAAACAGATTGGGGCGCCGGCTACGGCACAACCTATTCGTGTACCCTGCTCAAATCCACAAGCATACCGCACAAGATCCCAAACCCATTAAACTCAACAGCTAAGTAAATATGCAACAACGCATCAATGCGATAGGCAGAAGAAAGACCTCCGTAGCTAGGATCTATCTCAGCGAAGGGAAAGGCTCCATCACCATTAACAAGACGCCCCTAAAAACTTATTTCCCGGTAGCGCACACCAGTACCCTTATTAAACAGCCTCTTCGGGAAGTCAAAGCCACTGACCAATACGACGTGCAGGTAAATGTAAAAGGGGGCGGATTTACAGGACAAGCTGAAGCCATTAGACTGGCCATCGCGCGGGCACTTTGTGAGGTAAATCCAGAACATAGACCTAGCCTCAAAAAGAAGAAACTACTAGCTAGAGACCCTAGATCTGTAGAACGTAAGAAATACGGACGCAAAAAAGCCAGGAAAAAATTCCCATTCAGAAAACGCTAAACTGCTATTGTATCTACATGGCCGAATTACAACGTAAAGACCTCATCAGCGCCGGAGTCCACCTGGGCCACTTGTCTCAAAAATGGAACCCGCACATGGCATCCTTCATTTTCATGGAGTCGAATGGCATGCACATCATTGATGTCAACAAAACCTTACAACAGCTAAAAATAGCCAGTCGCAAACTCCAGAGCATTGCACGCAATGGGCAGAAAATCCTCCTTGTAGGTACCAAAAAGCAAGCTAAATCGATCATTGTTCGCGAAGCCCAACGGCTCGATATGCCCTACATTACGGAGAGATGGCTAGGCGGTACGCTGACGAACTTCATCACGATTCGGCGGTTGATTAAGAAGATGACCTCTGTAGAAAGGATGATGAAAAGCCCAGCCTGGCAAAGTATGCCTAAAAAAGAGCATCTCATGATAGAACGGGACAAAGCCAAACTAGAGCGACTACTTAAAGGCGTGACCGAATTGACTAGGCTACCGGGTGCTATCCTTGTCGTAGATATCAACAGAGAGCATATCGCTGTAAAAGAAGCTAAGAAATTAGGTATACCCGTCTTTGCCCTGGTAGATACCAACGCCAACCCCAACCTGGTAGATTACTCCATCCCGAGCAATGACGATGCTACCCAAGCCATTGGACTCATGCTTAAAGTGGTGGGGGATGCCATTGAGCAAGGCCTCACCATGCGCGAAGAGGACAAAAAAGTAGCCAGTGTACAGCAGCCCACTACTGCCTCAGAAGCAACTCCACAGGCAGCCCGTAAATCGAGTAGGGTGCAGAAAGTAGCCTCCACAGAATCCATAGTAGCTTTACAGGCAGGTACTCGTCCGACTACAGATACTATGCGAGCACGACGAACAACCCGTCAGGTTCCTGGAGCGAAATCAACAGTTCCCAAAGAGCAGCTAAGTAGGCCCACAGCTACAGAACCTACCCCCACGCGAAAAGCGCCAGTACCAGCTCAGCACACGGCAAAGAGCCCAGCAGAGCCCACAGAAGACAAGCTTACCAAGCAGCCAGACGATGCAACAAGCCCTGTTGAGCGCGCGGTAGAAGCGGTACAAGATCTGGCAAAAACTTCGGGTAGCGAGGTAGAATCACTAGCGAACTCCACGGCCTAGGAGGCGCGCCGCGGATACAAACAAGAGATAGCCTTAACCCATAAATAAACATACACAGCAACATGAAGATTACATCACAAGACATCCAAAAGCTCAGACAAGCTACAGGCATTGGTATCCTAGATTGTAAGAAAGCCCTGTTAGAAGCCCAGGGTGACTTCGAAAAAGCCATGGAGGTACTCAAGCAGAAGGGCCAACATAAAGCCATGCAACGTGCAGATAAGGTGACTACCGAAGGCATAGTATGCGCAGACGTTAGCGCAGATGCTACCTGCGGCGTCATGATCGCGCTGAGCTGCGAAACAGATTTTGTAGCCAAAAACGCAGCTTTTCAAGAGCTAGCCCAGCAAATCTTAGCAATTGCTTTGACACATACTCCCCCCCACAGCGAGGGCCTCATAGAGCTTGCCATAGGTCCCAGAACGATCCGTGACCAAATTACAGACATGATAGCCAAGATGGGCGAGAAGATAGCCCTGACACACTATGTTACCTTGCTTGCCAATAGGGTCATACCCTACATACATCAGGGCAGTCGCCTAGGTGTATTGGTGGGCCTACAGGGATCCAACATTACCCAAGAGGTAGGTCTCGATATAGCCATGCAAATTGCTGCTATGCAGCCCACAGCCGTGGATACACAACCCCATACCGAGCTTGAAGTACCTGCAAAAGATACCCTCTTGCTACATCAGCCTTTCATCAAGGATACTTCGCTAAGTGTAGCCCAATATTTGGCCAAAGTAGCACCTGGTTTGCACATACACAACTTCCATCGCATAGCCGTAGATGCATAAAGGCAGGAAGTTAGCTAGCCAGGCTATTGTTCTTCATGCATCCAGGCTTCAATAGCCTCAGCTTCTATCGGCAATTTAGGGTTTAGTTCTTCGAACCCATCCTCTTGGATAATTCCGTTATTTTCTAGCCGAATGCCCAGCTTCTCTGCTGGGATATAGATACCCGGTTCTATCGTCAGGGCCATACCTACTTCAAATTTTCTATAAGCATCACCAACATCATGGGTATCCAGACCTATATGGTGCGAGGTACCGTGCATGAAATATTTCTTGTAGGCAGGGTTGTCGGGATCTTGCTTACGAATGTCGTGCAGAGATAAGAGGCCCAATTGCACGAGGGCTTGTTCCATGGTCGTACCTACAGCCTGGTGATAACTAGTGAAATCGTTGCCAGGGGTCAGCAGCTGTCGGGCCTGTTGCATCACGTTCAGGACAGCCTTATACACCTTCTTCTGGCGCTGTGTAAACCGTCCATTGACAGGCACAACACGCGTAATATCGGCACAATAGTGTGCATACAGCGCCCCGCTATCTATCAGTAGCACATCGCCATCTTGACAAGGGCAGTTATTAGCTGTGTAATGTAGCACACACGCATTAGCCCCAGAAGCTACAATGGGTTCATAAGCAAACCCCGCAGATCCATGGCGTAAAAATTCAGCCATAAGTTCAGCTTCTACATCATATTCCATGATACCCGGCTTGATCAAAGGCAGTATGCGTTTGAAACCTTGTTCTGTAATCATACAAGCTTTGCGCATCAGGTCTACTTCTGTTTCGGACTTAACAACCCGCAAGTCCCGCATGATAGGTGCCAAGCGCCTGTATTCGTGCAGAGGATAGACCTGTTGGCACCATTGGACAAAGCGCATATCTCGGCTGGGAATAAGCTGTGAAGCTCGGGGGTGTTCATTCGTATTTAGATATACGTAGGTAGCCTGCTGCATAATCTTTCTAAAGATACCTTCAAATGCGCCCAGGGCGTGGATGAGATCAATACCTGCGATAGCACGGGCTTCTGCTGGCGTATAGGGTTGACCTTCCCAGATCCGTGTTTCCTCACTGGTTTCTTTAATAAATAGCATTTCCCGCCACATGTTTTCAGGTGCATCAGGATACAGGACCAAGATAGTCTCCGGTTGTTCAAGACCTGATAGATAAAACAGGTCACTGTTTTGTCGAAAAGGCATAGTACCATCTGCATTTGTGGGTAAGATGTCATTGGCATTGAGCACGACAAGGGCGTTGGGGGGGAGGTGCTGCACCAGTTTTTTTCGGTTGTTGATGAAGAGTTGTGTAGGTAGTTTGGGGTATCTATGCATAAGGGTTTATGGTGTTGTAGGGTTTTGGGTTAGGTTACATGGGGTCAAACATAGTGAAGGTAGGGCGCTCTACAAATAGGGAGAGGGTTGTATAGCTGCGATTCTATTGTTTTATGAAGCTGCGGTTGTAGTCTGTTAAGTTCGGGTTTTACGATGCTTTCCCCTGCGGGGAGCGCGTTACTTTTTTCCTACGAGACAAAGGAGGAAGAGGGCTAGGTCTCTACAGTTCTATCGTTTTATGAAGCTGTAGTTGTAGTTTGTGAAGTTCGTGTTTTACAATGCTTTTCCCCTGCGGGGGGCTTCGTTACTTTTTTCCCATGATGAAAAAAGTAACCAAAAAAATCCGCCCGCGACTATCAAA
>JBCBRR010000068.1:0-5203 GCA_039819605.1 Bacteroidota bacterium
AAAAACATCACGGGCCACTTACCCTGATGGCTAGCGACGAGCTCAGGATGTTCTTTTCCAATGTTCAGGTCATCAAATAGCCCTGGATGGGGATTTACGGTTTCGAGCTCACGGGAGGTCTCGTTTTCCCTGACCTCGCAGCGAAGGAAATTGTAAAGCATACTCATGTTGAGGGTCTTTCCCCACCTTCTGGGACGTGTGATGAGTAAGGCTTTGATACCAACGTCCGTGAGGAGATCTTTGATCAGAAGTGTTTTATCAACAAAAACGTCTCCTGATACCAGCTCTATAAAATCTCCGGTACCTATATGTAAACTGCTCTTAGCTAACTCTACGCTATTCCTCTGGTTTGCCGGATCACAAAAGCATGTCATGTTAGTTGCTCTCTTAACAAATTGTTGTCTACCCAAATAGGAACATGGCCTAGCCGCTTGGATTTTTCTGTTGTATGCCCCATGCGTGTGTGTAGCGAGTCCGTACATACTGGGTGTCCCACCCTGCAGCCCCTGCTTGCCCAGGTACACAAATTTACTGAATACTTCATCCGCTCTCGTACGTACTACATGCACATGCCGTTGCATATACGCATCCGATCTATGCTGCAGATCTGATAAGAATTGCCCTACATCGCCATGGCCTTCACAGGCTACAGGCAGTACTTCTGCATGAGAAAAGGCACCTATCTGTTCTGTAACTGTAGCTTCCCACACTCCTTCTCTGTGTGTGAAATATAACTGATGACCTTCTCGATCATGTGCTGGACTACAACAGTTTTGCAGTACTGCGCACAAAAGTAAGATTCGGGCTATGTATGAATTGTCCGGGTTTTTCATAGGCTATTTTGATCTGGTTTGTACTTTACCCTCAAATCTAGACATTATGCCTGAATTGCAGATACCCTATACAAAAGCTCACTTCTCTATTTTCAAATAAGGTCTTACTCGTTCAAAAGCATCTTCATCCAATATCTTAAACTTTATCAAATCAGTCACCTCAGCAAAATCGCCTTGTTTTTCGCGGTGGCGAATCAACGCCTTCACCTGTTCATAATCTAAATACGGATGTCTAATAAGCGCCTGGAAGCTGGCCGTATTGATATCAAGCTGCTTCGGCTTAAACGAGGCAGCAACGTACGTGCGAGAAGTCAAACCCTTTACCCCTACCGGACTTAACCCATATACCTCTGTGTACTGCTCTTTACTGACAAAGCCGCCTAATTGCCCCCGATACTTGATGATGCGGACAGATAAGACAGAGCCAATGCCCGAAATTTGTTGTAATTGTTCAGCATCGGCCATGTTGATGTCAAAGGGTTGTATGCTGACAGATTTAGGGGCTGCTTTCTGGGTATCTTCCTGTAGCTTCGCATGACGATCCGTTGAGTTTATAGCATACGTAGATAGTACTATCCGTTGTTGCTCCAACTCGGCTATGATGCTGTCTAGCATATCAACATCAGCCTGGCAATCTAGCGTATGGGTTTTGCGATAGTACCAGGACACCGTAGAGGGCACGAATAGGAAAAGGATCATCAGGCATGTGAGTAAGAGTACGCCGTAGGTTTCTGCCCTAGAGAAACCAAAGTGATCACGAATTTTGTGTTTGATCCATTCTAGCATAGGGTTGGGCTATTTTATTTTGGAAGATACAACGTATAAAGATACAAAGGTCACCGCAAGCCTGTAGTAAGCTCATTTGTATGCTATTTGATGGCTCGAGCCTATCTTGCAGCATACTAAAAACTACATCTTTGTCAACATGTATGATTTAATAGAAATGCTACGTGCTCGTGGCATGATTCACGACATCACGCCAGGTACGGCATCGCAACTTCAAAAAGAAACCACAGCTGGCTATATGGGCTTCGACCCCACGGCTGCGTCGCTCCATGTGGGTAACCTAGCGGCTCTCCTATTACTCCGGCATTTTCAGCTAGCAGGTCATCAGCCGAGGGTATTATTGGGTGGTGCCACAGGTATGATTGGGGACCCTTCTGGAAAGTTAGCTGAAAGAAGTTTGTTGAGTGAGGAAGAGGTGCATCACAATCAGTTGGGCATCCAAAAGCAGTTGGGTAAATTTTTGGACTTTTCGCCAGGTAAGCATCAAGCTGTCCTACTGAATAATCTAGATTGGTTAGGTCATCAAGGCTTACTTGCGTTTCTGCAGGAGGTAGGTAAGCATATTCCTGTCGGCTATATGTTGGCCAAAGATACGGTGAAGAACCGTCTGGAGCGGGGCATTTCATTCACCGAGTTTACGTACACTTTATTGCAGGCGTATGATTTTTACCATTTATATACTACGCAGGGCATCAAGTTACAGATAGGTGGGGCTGACCAATGGGGTAATTTAACGGCGGGCATTGAACTAATCCGCAGAAAGACGGGGCAGTCTGCTTTTGCCTTCACAACGCCTTTGATCACGAAGGCAGATGGAACCAAATTTGGGAAGTCTGAGGGGGGTAATATTTGGCTAGATCCTAAGATGACTTCGCCGTATGACTTTTATCAATTCTGGCTGAACATTACGGACGAGGAGGCTTGTCGGTTTGCCTACATATTCACGATGTTGGAGAATGATCATGTCGACGCCCTGATACAGGCGCACGAAGCGAGTCCGCATCTACGCATTATACAACGGTTGCTTGCCAAGGATTTGACGATCCTAATCCATTCTCGGGCAGATTATGAGCGGGCGGCTAGGGCGACCTTGTTAATCTTCGAGCAGGGGGCCCCGGCTGATTTACTAGATTTGGTAGAGGCTGATTTTAGGGGCTTGGGGGAAATGATACCGCAGATTGAGGTTCCCAAAGCGGAGTTAGATGAAGCGAAGCATCCGTTAGCGTTGATAACGCGTGTTACGAGGGGAGTAATTTTTACTTCGCAGGGGGAGGCGAGGAGGATGATACAAGAGCGGGGGGTAAAGATTAATAAGGTGACGGTGAAGAATCCGTATCAGGAGCCGGATTGGGTTTTGTTGGAGGGGAGGTATTTGTTGGTACAGCGGGGTAGGAAGCATCATTATTTGGTGAAAGGAATATAAGGGTGCCCCAATCTAGGACAAATCTTCTAAGATGTGTTACTTAGGCCTAAGTCAGGCTAAAATATCAGTGGGCAAGCGTGCTAAACACCTATCGCAGCTCAATGTTCCGCGTCTCTACAATAGCTTCTTTCCCACAAAACGCCACTCCGACCTTCACGATCTTCTCAATATGCGGATAAAACTGGACTCGTGTAATGTACTTCTTGTCATCAATTTGATCCAACGCCTCCTGCACCTTCCCTGCTAATGCCCCTTGATTCTTAGCTATCTTGTACTCAAAAATCACTGCTGTCCTGCTACGCTCTGCCCGCGGGATGACCAACATATCTGTGTACCCCTGGCCACTCTCTACTTCCGAGTTAATAGCGAAGTCCTTTTGCATGCTAATGAATAGCCCTCCCATAAACCCACTGTAGAACTTCTCGGCTCCACTCAAACCTACGTTTCTGAGGCTCGTAGCTTCTGTCAGGTATCTGTTGAGTATCTGCGAAAATAATTCGCTCTCTCCACGAAATAGGGATTTCATCATATCTATGTAATAGCTAGGCCCTACCTGATCTTCAAACCATCCCATGATCAGGTCTTCATAAGTAGCTCTTATTTCCATATTGGGGATACGGACCTTACAAAAACGTTTAATAGAAGACTGTTTGGGTATTTCTTCAGCTAAGGTAACATAGCCAGCCGCTAGCATTAGGGACCAGAACTTCAGGTTATGATCCATATCTAGCATATTAATATAGGGACTGATCTTGACCTCGATCGCATCTTCAGTTAAGAGTTGTTCAACTTGCTGTACTAAATCACCACTATCTTTCAGGAGATTTCTAAGCAGGGTGTCACTGCCTGTGGTTACCCAATAAGGTGCTAGCGTACCCCCCTCGCTAATGCAGGACATAATGGACCAAGGGTTGTAGATGGTGACTCCCCCGATGGTATAGCCATTGTACCAAACTTTTATGTCTTCTGGATCAGGGGCATGCGCTTCGATCAGTTCCTTGACATATGGTTGCTCAAACAGGTTATTTACTTCTGCGCTTGTAAATCCAAAGTACTCAGCATAGCGCTTGTCCAGCAGAGAGTACTCTTTGAAATTATTAATCCCTGAAAACAAGTCGGCTTTGGCTATTCTCAGGATTCCTGTCATAATTCCTTTCTCCAGGTATAGGTTGTCCTTAAAGCAATCTCCTAAAAGGCCACGCATAAAGATGAGTACTTGTTCATACAGTGCAGGCTTGAGAAAAGTGTTGTTTAGGGGAGCGTCGTATTCATCGAGCAGAACAAAGACTCTTTGACCATGATATTCCCGGAGGAGCTCCGACAAAGAATATAAAGATTTTTGAAGCATAGCCAGGTTCGCTTTCCCTCGGCGTACATCAGAGAAATACTCAGCTTCAGCAATGAAATTTCCTTTCTTTTCTGGCGAGCTCAGCCAGTCCATCAAGTACATATGCTTCTTGTAGAGTTCAGCGAATATGTCTCTAAATTTTTGCTCAACAGTCTGTATGTCGCCACCTACTACCCCTTTGAGATTTAAAGAGATCACGGGCCACCTACCCTGATGACTGGCAGTGAGCTCAGGGTATTCTTTCCCGATGTTCAGGTTATCAAATAGACCTGGATGGGGATTTACAGTTTCGAGCTCACGGGTGGTCTCATTTTGCGTAACCTCGCATCGGAGGAAATTGTAGAGCATGCTCATGTTGAGCGTCTTCCCCCACCTTCTCGGGCGTGTGATGAGTAGTGCTTTGAGGTCACCATCCGTAAGAATATCTTTGATCAGAAGCGTTTTGTCGACAAAGACGTCTCCTGATACCAGGTCCATGAAATCTCCGGTGCCTATATGTAAACTACTTTTAGACAAATTTGATATTCGCGGTTGATTTTTGGTTACTTTTTTCATCGTAGGAAAAAGTAATGCCCTCTACTTCAGCTCAATGCTCCGCGTCTCTACAATGGCTTCTTTCCCACAAAACGCTACTCCGACCTTCACAATCTTCTCAATATGCGGGTAAAACTGGACCCGTGTAACGTACTCCTTTTCATCAATTTGATCCAAAGCCTCCTGCACCTTCCCTGCTAATGCTTGTTGATTCTTAGCTATCTTGTACTCAAAAATCACTGCTGTCCTGCTGCGCTCTGCCCGCGGGATGACCAACAT
>JBCBRR010000069.1:0-5152 GCA_039819605.1 Bacteroidota bacterium
CAGTTCGGTCCCTATCTGTTGTGGGCGTAAGAAGCTTGAGAGGAGCTAACCCTAGTACGAGAGGACCGGGTTGGGTAAACCTCTGGTGTATCAGTTGTGACGTCAGTTGCACCGCTGAGTAGCCACGTTTGCAAGTGATAAGTGCTGAAAGCATCTAAGCACGAAACATACCTCAAGATAAGGCTTCTATAAGGACGGTTATAGACGATAACCTCGATAGGTTGCAGGTGTAAAGTCAGTAATGACAAAGCTGAGCAATACTAATTGTCCAAACGCTTCTCTCATACACAACCCGCTTAGCTTTTACAATTTAAGATACTTGTAGTATCGAGCATGCTGTAGCATTCGGCTACTGACTTGTTTTCATCCTATTTGGATGCGCTACGAAAAAATAAGGTGACTTTAGCGCTGGGGCACACCTCTTCCCATTCCGAACAGAGCCGTTAAGCCCAGCAGCGCCGATGGTACTGCCCCTGTGGCGGGAGAGTAGGTCGTCGCCATTTTTTATTCTCCACTCCTAACCCATTCTACAGGAAATACCCTGAGGGTTCCTAGCCTGACACAGGCTGGCCGTCTTAGGCAGCGCATCGTGTCTAGATATACGGCCCTCCTCGATAGCTTATACGCCAGCTCATGGCCTCTTTCCTTTTGTGAGGAGTTGCTATGCCTCCTACCTTGTCCCTCTTTCTTCTACATCTTGTTTACCTTGCGTGAAACTGTCTACCAGGGCTTTCTATGCGTCATCTATCTGCTAGCTTTTGGATAGCTAGTTTACTTTTTTCTCTGTTCTCTACCCACGCGATTTACGGGCGCAAAAATGTACCGCACCCTCCGCAGGCGGATAGGTCATCTATACATGCTGCTTGCCCCAAGTACCACGACCTCTTACACACCAAGCTAGAGATAGCTTTTGATGCGGATCCGGCGGCTTTGCAGGGGACGGCTACTTTACAGCTAAAGCCGCATTTTTATCCCCAGACCCAGCTGATCTTAGCTGCGCCGGCTATGCATATCCACCGTGTGCATCTGATGGAGGATGCAGTAAGCACGCCGTTATGTTATGTGCATGCAGATGGGCAGTTGCGGGTTGTGTTAGATAGATTGTATACCCGTGAGGAGCCTTACTGGGTGGAGATCAAGTATACGATTTTGGCTGAGCAAGCGGATGATGGGGGGGGTATACATCCGGGATTCCATTTTATGAACTCAGAGGATGCGGGTTTGCGGCAGATATGGCTGCAAGGTGGGTTGCGTGCGGGGGAGTGTTGGTTTCCTACGTTGGATGCGCCGAATCAGCAGGCCACGCAGGAGGTGTACATTACGGTGGAGGATAGGTTTACGACGTTATCGAACGGGGTGCTTGTATTTGCTACGCTAAATGAGGATCAGACGCGCACAGATTATTGGCGTATGGATTTGCCGCATGTGCCTTATTTGGCCATGGTTGTGGTGGGGGAGTTTGTGGAGACACAGGATGAGTGGAATGATATACCGGTCAATGCTTACGCAGATCCGGCGTATGCGAGGTCGGTTTTGGGCACTCTTCCTGAGATGCTGACGTTTTTCTCAGAAAAGTTAGATTATCCGTATCCGTGGCCCAGTTACCGTCAGGTGATCTTACCGGGTTGTACGGATGTGGGTGTGGCGTCTACAACGGCGGTTGTATTACCCGGGGCGGCACAGGCTGATGAGGGTCATGTATGGACGGATGCAGCGTATGAGGGTGCCATGGCGCAGGCATTATTCCAGCATTGGTTTGGCAGCTTAGTGAGTGTGGAGTCCTGGGATCAATTGTCGTTGCACGTGTCTTTAGGGAAGTTAGGTGCGCATCTTTGGCGGGGTTATACATGGGGGGCTTATGATCGAGATCAGGAGCTTCTGGATACTTGGCAGCGTTATTTAGCGGACTTGGCTTACGATTCGGATGCGGGGGTAGTGTCTACTTGTGTGGATTGTAGAGTATATAATCCGGATCGGGTTGTTTTACTCTGGCATACGTTGAAGAATTATCTAGGGGAAGCGGCTTTTTTCCAGTCGTTAAATCACTATTTGCGAAGGTATGCTTTTGCTACGGCGGATCTGCATCAATTGCGTAGGTCTTTTGAGGAGGTCACGGGTGAGGATTTGCATGTGTTTTTTGAGCAATGGTTTTCGGTACCTGGGCATCCTGTATTGCGTGTGGAGCACAGTTACAAGTCTGGGAAGCTCACGGTAAAGGTATGGCAGTGTCAGGCTGGGCTGATGTATCAGCTGCCTTTGGAGGTGATTGTTTGGGTAGGGGGTGAGCAGGTGCGTCATACGTTGCATATAGACAGGGCGTATCAGGAATACACGTGGGAGGTAGCTGAGCGGCCGGAGGTTGTCTACATAGATCGGGGTTGTTTGCTGTTGGGTGAGATTGAGCATCCCAAGGCCCCAGCGGAGTATCATGCGTTGTATAGGTATGGGGAGGATTTTTTCAGTAGGTATGAGGCGTTGCGTTGGTGTATAGTGCATCACGATCCGGCGCATGGGGTTTTGTGTGAGGTACTGAGTGAGGCTTTACAAGATGATTATTGGGGGTTTAGGGTGATGGCGGCGGAGGCTTGTGGGGTGGCAGGGGGTATGGTTGAGGGGTTGGAGGGTGCGAAGGTTGAGGGTGTGCGATTGCTTGAGGGATTGGGGGAGGAGGATGTGGAGTGGAGGGTTTGTAGGGGTTGAGCTTATTGCTTTTCGTGGGTTGTTGGAGGGATGGGTTAGATTGGGTGTATGGGGGTTGGGTTGTTTTGGATAGGGGGTCTAGTTCTTCGAATAGTACAAGGGTTATGCTGCTTGGTGATATTGTTGGGGCTCTAAGTCTTTGTGGATGATTGCTTGGTGACGTGTACGTGCTACATCAGGATGCTTAGCCCCGTATAGCGTCTCCCTTATTACTAAGGCCTCTATGAAGTATTCCCTACTTTCTTTATATTCCTTTAAAGAGCTGTGGATAAGGCCTAAGTTATAGAGCGCAGTGGCTACGTCTGTATGACTATTCCCATATACTTCCTTCATTATCTCCAAGGCGTCTCTATAGTAGGATAGACTTTGCGCTTGTTCCCCTAAATCGCTGTGAACGTTTCCTAGGTTATTGAGTGTAGCTGCGACATCAGGATGTACAGGGCCATATACTTTTATCAATATCTCTAAAGCTTCTCTATAATAGGATAAGCTTTTGGCTTGCTCTCCTAAGTCGCTGTGAACATTCCCTAGGTTGTTGAGTGTGGTAGCCACAGAAGTATGTCTACCTCCGTACACTTGCCTCCTCATCACTAAAGCTTCTTCATAGTAGATCAGGCTTTGCTCATGTTTCTCTAAGACGCTATGAATACTGCCTAGGTTGTTGAGCGTACTCGCGACATTAGGATGTTTAGGGCCGTATACTTCTTTATTTATGGCCAAGGCTTCTTTATAGCACCTAATACCTGTGACGTGTTCTTCTAAGATGTTGTGAATAATACCCAGGTTGTTGAGCGTATCCGCCACAGAGGGATGTTTAGGGCCGTATACTTCTTGCATTATCTCCAAGGCTTTTATAAGGTAGGTCAGGCTTTGCGTGTGCTTTCCTAAGTCGTTGTAAACAATGCCTAGATTGTTGAGTGTGTCCGCCACAGAGGGATGTTTAGGGCCGTATGCTTCTTTCCTTATCCTCAAAGCTTTTGCATAGTAGAGGGTACTCTGTTCGTAGTCTCCTAAGTTCCTGCAAAGATTACCTAAGTTGTTGAGTGTACCCGCAACAGAAGGATCTGGTTTATCTCCGAATACTTGCCTCTTTATCGCCAAGGCTTTTTCATAATAGTCTAGGCTTTGCACATGGTCTCCTAAGTCTTCGTGAACTAAGCCTAAGTTATTGAATGTATCCGCCACAGAGGGATGTTTAGGGCCGTATGCTTCTATCGTTATCTCTAAGGCTTCTCTAAAGTAGGTTAGGCTTTGCGCGTGTTCCCCTAAGTCGCTGTGAACATTGCCTAGGTTGTTCAGCGTATCCGCCACACTGGGATGTTTGGGGCCGTATACTTCTTTCTTTATCGCCAAGGCTTCTGTGTGGTGAACTATAGCTTCTCGCCGTTGTAATAATCTTAAGTGTATGTCGCCTTTAACCTGAGCACTATCGTCATGAAACGAATCTTCTGAGAAGAAATTGGACTCTTCGGTAGTACTCAGTACACGTTCTCTAAACAATTCTTCTATCACTCGCTGTAAGTCTGAAGAGCCGTCAGCATATTTTCGCATCCACTTCCTACGTACATCTAGCTTGTCAAAAAATGACTCCATCTTGCGGTGAAGGGGTATGGCTGTGTAGTAGTACTTGAATAAGCTACCATCTGTTTGCAGTGCTTCTGGAGGCAAGTAAAGAGCTCTCTTTATCTCTCCCTGCTCTTCCTCCTGACTCAGGCCACCCAATATCGTTACGCGCTCGTGTTGTTGACCATAATACAGATATGTCCCCAATCGCAGCATGTTAGAAAAGCTCACGATATAGCCTAAATGCTGAACAGCTTCTGAGCGTATGACTCCGCGCTCAAATAACTGTTCTACTGCATCCCAGCCACTGCCGGGGACTATCCCGTAGTAGAAAGCTAGGCCGTATAGCAATCTGTCGGGTAAACGATAGAGCTCTCGCTTCACATCGTACGGTCTACCTTGGTCTTGTACCTCAAACTGTAGCCTAAATTCTCCTATGCTGCCAATACTACCAAATTGTTGCCCATACTTAGGTCCTACTACATCCGGATGGGTGTAATCCCACTCTACAGTACCTCCTAGCATCCTTTTCACAGATCTGGCCTTGTATACTGCCGGATCCGAAAGAAATGTTAGCTTCTGTGCTTCATAGTCTTCTTGAAGTTGCTCATCTCCATATGTATAGCAGGTACTCTCCAGAATATAGGGTAGGTTCTTGTCTATATGCCCTACTGTGTCATCGGCATTCTGCAGGTAGTGTAACATACCTGTCACAGTCTGTATCAATGTGTAAGGCTTGTCCTGTCTGCCCAAGGGGGTTTTGCCACCTAAATCTAAATGGAGCCCTAGCTTTGTCAAGTGCGTCAGGTTGGCACCATATTTACAGTTCGCCATCTTTGTCTCACCTAACACATCTAGTGAACTTCAGAGTGATTAACTTAGGTGAGAC
>JBCBRR010000070.1:0-5064 GCA_039819605.1 Bacteroidota bacterium
CCGATTTGTGGGGTAAAGTCGTCCAAAATCGGCAGCTGGGGTAGTGAATGCTAAGTTATGCAACGGCCTCAATACGTCAATGTGCATGCACCAAACACCGCGTGGGCGAAGTACCTCAATCGCAAACCGACGTATGTTGGCCTCCTGGTGCTGGGCCCAGGGTAATAGAAGACGAAAGCTACTTTCTAAATTCTTGGCTAAGTGAGGGCGGGCAGCCATCCAGGCATATTCCCGTACAGCAAAATGAGGGTCGTTGGCGAACCGACGAATCTGTCGCAAACAACTTTTGAGGGTTAAATTGGGGAAAAATCCAATCGCTAAAGCAACCCAACCCCGGACCACATCTGATACGTGATTGCCTAGCTCCTTGACAACATGCCTGCCTAAGGCCACCACCAAATAGGCCGCCGCAGTGCGATTGCGCTGCATGAAGCCCGTGGCAAAGCTTAGATCAGTTGCAACATCTGGGAAAGTATGGTGCGGAACCGCGTGGGTTAGCAGAATCCGAAAATCAATGACTAGGCTCTCTGCAAGCGTCTTGGTCGCTAGCTCACCCCGATTGAGCCGGTCCAGTACTTCAGCTGGAACGTCAGCGCGGCGCTTGGCTCCCTTTCTGTGTATAAGCTGACTTGCGTTTCCTAGGGTTGTGTTCATGTTTGCAGCAGTACTTGAGTATGACCACATGACCTTGCTCAACAGCTGCCTGAAAAGGAGCAACACCATACTTATTCCTAATTTTCAAGCTGGCTCCCTTTTCATGAAGGTACTTTACCACACGTATATGGCCATTGACACAGGCACCGTAAAGAGGCGTTGCACCTTCTTTGTCTCGCGCATCTATATGGGCACCCCGTTCGCAAAGTAACTTTACTACCGATAGATGCCCTTCTTGGGACGCTGCTTTGAGAGGCCCTACACCACGCTTATCCCTTGTCTCTACGTTAGCCCCCCATGCACAAAGGCACTTGACGATTTCTAAATGACCCTCTTCAGCAGATGCGTTTAGTGGCGTTACCCCATCATTGTCGCACACTTCTAGGCCAGCCTGTCTTTCACAGAGGTGGGCAACTATCTCTAGATGCCTTTCCTGAACGGCTATTCTGAGTGGTGTCCAACCTTGGAGATTAGTTAAGCGTAAATCAACGACTTGCTTGCAGAGGCATTTTACTACATTGACATAATTTCGCTGGGCAGCCTTGTGCAGTAGGGTGTTGCCTAGCCGATCTCGTGTTTGTAAGTCAATGCGCGTCTTGTATAGATGCTTCAGTAACCCCCAATATCCTTCACATATTGTTTGGTTAATAGTCGGCAGAAAGGCTTCAAGAAGCGCCTCTTTAAAAGACTGTATATCTGAAGTTAGCTTTTCCCAAATAATAGTGCCACCCGTGGGGGGATATAGGATCAACTGGCGTCGATTGGGATCTTTTGTATCTGTAATGGTTAGAGGTACTGTATAGAGCTTGGGTAGTAAAAAAGAAATGAGGTCTTCATACTGGGTTAGCCAGTAAATATCTATCAATAGCTCAATGGGTAGCTGTTGTAAAGCCGCCTCAGCAGCCGTACGCATGGGATGTGCGCTATCTGCTAGGGCATCTTTTAGCAATGTAAAAACGGGAACTATAGCAGCCCCTTGTACCAACAAGAGTCGGAGAATATCGGCAGCCTCCTGGCGGATGTCTTCTCCATAACTTGTATTTTCAAGAAAAGCTCGCGCTATCTCAAAGCTCCTCTCTATACATGCTCCTTGCTCCACCAAGGTATGTAGTGTAGCCAAGCCATATTGCCGAACCCCCCAGTCACTATCCTGTGAGGTAGCTTGTACAAGCGAGAAAATAAAGGCCAGATCTGATGTCTCAAATTCTTGCCGTACTACAGCCTGGAGTCCTTTGGCAGCAGGCCGCCGAACCCAATACCTGCTATCTTGCATCGCCTTTTGCAATAGTAGACAGGCGCTTCGAAAGTCCATCTTCTTGCTTGCTAATAGCTCAGCCATCGCTTCTGCCGTGGCTTCCCGAATATCTTCGTCGCTGTCTTGTAAGGCTGCCATGAGCAGGGCCCAGGCTTGTTCTGTAGGGTAGCCTTTGTCAACGTGTGTGGGTAGCATCCCACAAGCAACCCAGCAGTTATCGTTCTCGTTGTGCCGATGCGCAGTGAGCAACGTATATATTTCTTCTGTGTATATTTCCTTTTTGGCCAAGAGGCGCAGGGTTTCTCTAGCCGCCTGGCGTACGCTCCAGGTTGTATCTTCCAAAGCCTCTTTGAGCAAGTGGAGTAGCTTTGGCATCTCTACGCCTCGCTCTACAAACGTCTTGAGTGTGTCCTTAGCTGTCTGACGGACGTCAATCTGGCTACCTTTCAAGGCTGTTTTGAGTATGGAGAATATTCTGTCCATGTTGGCCCCGGGCTTGACTATAGTGAGCAGGGTAGCTAAAGCAGATGGATAAGAATCTCCGTCAGCTAAGGCACTCTGGATGTAAGATAAGGTAGTTTCTACACTGACTCCTTGCGCCAATAGCACAGGTAATGCATGCGGAGCTAGCTCACAAAAATCAACGGGTATATCGTGCGTCAAGTCTTGGTAGAGCGAGATAATCTCTTCTATACGCTGCCCCCGCTTTAGTAAGGTCCCCACCATGCGGTAGGCATCTTGCCGTACCTTAGCGCTGTTATCTTGCAAAGCGTTTCTCAACAAGGGACAAACTTGCGCTGTATCTATGCCCTGCTTCATACAAGCATGTAATGCCTGTACAGCCAGCTGGCGGATGCGCCACTCATTGTCTTGCAAGACATTTTTCAGAAGAGAAAAAGCCCCCTTTACAAAAGTGCCTCGCACTACCAAGTCGGTCATGAGGCGTATAGCTCCCTGACGAATGAACATACAACTATGTCGTAAGGACCTGTCAAACCATGAAGAACAGGTTGGTAGCGTCACGCTCTGCCCGGCCAGTGTTGTGAATATCTGGACAGCTGCCTGATCGATATGTGTAGAATGCGGCTGCCATAGGTAGGTTTCGAGCGGTTCTAGCAAAGTATTTACATAGTGCGCAGTCACGCCATGCGCTTCTGAGAATAACTCTAAAAGCGTATGTAGTAGACCCTGCTCAGATACCTCATGAGCGTTAAAAGACGTTATGGCTTCTTTCGCCCACATAGATAGCCGGTTACGTAACATGTAATGGCCCTCTAAGGAAGGCAACGACGTACGAAGTTCTGCAGCACCTACATCCCAGCTGAGCAACCACTCGTTCAATAAATGTAGCTGTATGATCAGGTGCTGTACCCCGGCTACTTCATGGCAGAGGCCATCTATACATTGCAATACCCCCCGAATCCTTGACACTTGGTGCATTGGGTCTACGGGGTCTGGCTCCGAAGACATGCTGCTACACAATGCCCTGGCCAGCGAAGCAAGGGCAAGCTTGAAGTCAGCTCTGTACAGGCAGCAACCCAGGACACGAGATAATGTGTCTGTATCTCCCGCAGCAAAGCACCGGGCTAAACCCCGGCCAGTCAAGTAGGCGTGTAAGCCCGAGGGGAAAAAGACGTAGGTATCCTGTAGCTTATCCAGAAACAAAACCCCACAGGCTTCTAGCAAGCTAGTAGTGTGTGTACCCACTTGCGATACAACCGCACTGCGCTGCATAGGACAAAAACATGGATGGCAGTGCGCCAGAGCCAGCTGTTCTAACCCGGCAAACATGGTATCTCGATTGAGGTATTGAGCGGAGGGACGTGAAGTGGCTATCCAGTGATCCCACAGCCCATGGGCTAGCGTGTGGTATAGGGTGGATAGGCGCATCGGCGTGCGTCTATTTTCCGAGGTACAAGCTGAGTTTTTCCAGGCACTGCAGAATAAATGTAAGTGTAGAGGTACTTGCACAAGTTCTTCTAGGTGATGGTCTCGGATGTATGACCCTACCTCTTTGTCAGAATTTGGATCGAGGTCCCGTAAGTTATGGCGAATCAGAGCGTCCCGATCCGCGACTGCTATACCTAGATGATCTACTGCCATATCTATCAGCCTGTACATACGAGATAGGGCGGTATGCGGCCTAGAAGTGAGTAAAAGCTTGTGAGGTTCGCCTGCGCACAGAGCCGGCAATGCGGTTAGATAGCCATCTATACCGTCTATAATGAGGAGGGTATCAGGACGGTTTAGGGAAGCCTGGATACGTGCATACAAAAGGGAGCGATCTATCTCTGGCATATCACTAAAGTAGGTCTTAGCAATGGCGCTGTGCAGCGCATGTGAGTAGTCAAAGCCGACAGGTTGATCCAGGTCTAAAGCCTTAGCAGGTAGCCTGTATACGAGATAAAAGTCCGAATCGGCACCTTGCTGAGCCCAGTCATAAGCTAACTTGCAAGTCAGAGCGGTCTTACCTGTGCCGGCCATACCCACCAAAACTACACGACGGATGTCGCCATGTGTATCATCTGTAGCTAACCCATTATGGGTAAATAGCTCTTCTGGACATCTAAAAGATAGATCTGGGGTAGTATGCGTTGCATCGTGAAGTCGCAGGCGCCATTGCATATGTTCGATAGGTATGGGTGGCATATCGCCTACTGCAGGCATCTCTCTAAAATCAGATTGTTGGTAGTAAGCCTGTAGGGCCAAACGAAGCCACTCTTGTGAAAGCATGGAGCTAGGGTTTTGCAGTAGCCGTGTTTCTACCTGCTGGTGCAGGGTACCTAAAAAAGGAGTCAAAATAGGGCCAGAAAAAGGTGGAGATGTGAGCTGGCGTTGGTCTGCCACGGGTGCGCCCTGTACACGATCTGCAGCAAAGCTAGGCGAGGTAGAGACAGCGGTTTTAGCTAGCTGATCATAGATGCGTTGACGCAAAGGGCTCGTTGTGCCACAACCTAGCAAGCGGTCGTGAGCTGTACGCAGCACCTGGGCAATGCAGTGCTTGGCCTCTGCGATCGAGGTATGCATCACGTCATTAGTGTTTTTTTCGTTCTGATCGGCAAATGCAAAATGAGTCCCCAAAATATCCAATAAAAGCAACAGATCTTCCTTTTCAAACAGATGGATACCTATGTCTTTAGCCACATAGATATCCA
>JBCBRR010000071.1:0-4974 GCA_039819605.1 Bacteroidota bacterium
TAAATGGACTAAACTGATTAGTAACGCAGTTGTGCTAAAGCCCTGTAAGTTACCGGCTGTCACCGGTGTACCGTTGGCAATGGTGGCTCGCCACTTATATTTGCCCCCCAAACTTATTCACTCCAACCAGATTGATTAGCATTTAATGCTGCACTGCAGGTCTCCTGCTACATGAGTCCAGTTTATATTTGGAGACTGTCAATGCAGGCCCTGCAAGCTCGGGCCGAGCTGCTCGGCTTAGTATGCTGTCGCCCAGCACTGCTGCTATCAAATTGTTGGTTTAATACAACCGTGGCATAATACTTATTAAGTATAACATATTATAACTAAGGTGGCCATAATATGGCATTTTATTCCGATGGCCGGGGCGGCCACGCCCACAATTCAATTTAGGATCTACAGTATATATTATATACTACATATACCAATGCTATATCTTTCAGCAGGATCTTTAGTACCTCTATTACAGCCACTACAAGTTACGAAGAACTTTAAATAAATTAAGTACAACGATGTTACTAAAACTTTGTTAGGATGTGGTTTCTTTATAGAAAGTTGGTTTTCCCAAAGTTGCAAAGTAAACTAAAATTTGCAACACCTCCTCAATAACTATCACGTGGGCTTGCTCAAGTCCCTGCAGCCAGTTAAGGCTTCCATGCTTCGGGCATTTAAAGCTTGCCGCCTGCTGCGGCGTATATTACCGCCTATAGAGAACGCCCTCTCGCTCTCGGCGCTGGATGCCTGCATTACATACGTTTCCATAGCCACTTGGTGCAGGTATTTGAACTCATCCTTGCCGGTCGTCTTCCAAAATTTTGCAGGGGAGTCTTTTACACTTAAACCCGGGTAGGGTATGGGTAGGTTTTTGTATTTTTGTAGCTCCTCCCTATAAATGTCATCTTTTATACAATCTTGATTTTTTTGTTTTAGGGCCTGCGCCCTCCTCCTCCCTAGGTTCTTGTCCCTCCGCCGATCAGTTTTGATTCTGGGCCGCAACCGGTCAACCATTGCAGCCCTTGTGGAATCTACAAGGGGGGGGGGTTCATTACCACTCCGGTGGTCCTGCAGCGCCTCTGCAAGCAGCTCTATATTGGATGCCTCCTCCGGCTCATCAACGTTCACATCTCTGCATTAGTTAAAGTCGGTGTCAGTACATCAAGACTTTATGATCAAGTGATAGGTGAAAGGATGTTATCCTGGTTAGTTAAGGCCAATAAATTACCGGGTACTTATATATAGTACGCACCCCGTGGGCTCTCCTGGGTCCTCCGTGTCTTACTCCTGCTGCTATTTTCCATCATCATCTTCATCACCATCCTCCTCATCCTCGTCATCATCATCATCATCTAACAGCTGTCTCTTCCGCTTTTTACGTGCACTATCCTTTATATCCGTGGCGCTGGGTAGTGCTGCTACCCAGGGGTCATCATCCTCCATGGCTTGCTGATGTCCAGAGGGCGGTGCTACCTCTGCATTCAGATGGGTCACCCGTAAAAGATATGTTGTATTACAAATTGCAAGGCATTACATGCACACTATGGTAGTACAAATAGTCTACATTAAGTTGACTATTTATACTACCCTCATAATAGCAGTAGCAGGGCTGCTGCTGCTGTACAGCTGCTGCATTTACAGGCAGTGAACGGACACCGTGGGTGGCTCACTCTGGGGAGGGAGCAGTTGATACTATCAATTAGCTACCATTATGAATACCTACTGCACGACTCTGATATCATGGTCGCACCTGCTACAGGAACTACAACTCGGCATGACAACCTCCTCATATCTTATATAAGCAGCTCGTCTAGGTATTGTTAAAAGTTACTGGCCTTGCCAGCAAAGTCCCCAATAGTAATTCCAAAGCAAAAGTCTTGTTGATTACCTGCAGCATCACACATGCAATATGTAGGCATCTTACAAGCCGCTGGTACAGCTGCTAATACCTAGCAGGTATTGTATTCCGGCTATACTATCAAAGGCATGGCAGGCGAATGAAGTGTCCCGGCTTGGGATGTAATAAACCAGATTAAGGGTGACTGCACTGCAGTCACTGCAGACAATAATGTTCTAGCACCTAGACATCCGTACCTATAACCTGCTCCCACATCTGCTATACTAGGTGCCTCTGCCCGGGGTGTAAGAAGCAGCCGTACGCCCACAACACGAGCAAGTTGGGGTCGTCCACCACAGCTGTCAATTTGGCCAAAAAGTATCGCACAAACTTGAAAAAAGGTAAGTACCTGGCGTCCTTTGACGGCAGCTTCTTCTGCATGTGCCTAAGCTTGGCCATTAGATTCAACACCTAAAACCAAGGGATGTGCATTGTAATAACGTTACGCTACTCAACTAGCATGCATACTGTCTTTATTTTTTCCATTGCTTCACACATTAGGCGCAGCACCTGGAAGGTTGTCCGGGTCAGCTGCAGCCCAGACTCCGCTGTACCCGGTAGATGCTCCGGTAGTAGCTCATCGCCACCGGATATGTCCCTTGTGTCATCAGCCTCCGGTACCTCGCCCACCTGGTACTGTATGAGGGCTTCCTCTAGTCTTACAAGTCTGCAGAAGCAAAAGTATAAGTATGACCACCTGGTAACGACGGGCTTGACCAACGCCAATGGCTTCAGCAACGGCAGCTCCCATGCCTTAACAGTAGCAGACATTTCTTTCTTCGTCCCGTCCTCGTCGCATTGGTACTCTTTTGCCCCAGGGGAGGGGTCATCTTCTTCCTCTTGCTGCAGTTGTAGCTCCACCGCCTTCGCTGCCATTTCTCTTGCCTTTTGTAGGCGGGTCTACCGGACCGTGGGGGGTTCTGCTGCCAGCTGGGCTTGTGGCTGAGGTGGGGCTGCTTCTTCAACCACTAGTTGATTGGAGGCGACCACAACACTTTCCTATGGCTCCTCCTCTGCAGCGTCCTCATCACCGACATACATGAATACCTTCGCTGCCCTTTAAGCCTTACCTTTTGCAGTGGGGGCACACAGGGGGGCATCCTCTTACTATGCTCTTTTTTTGAGCACACGAGGCTCCCGGATATTAATGCCAAACGGGTTCTTCCGCTTACCTGCTGTTGCCTGCAACATTTGGGATTGGCTCAACAAGGCAGTTAGCTTTGACAACTACGATAATTGAACTACCACCATGGTACTACCATATAGTATATGGCATATATTACATTGGATGGATTTTACAGTAACAGGATGTGTTGTTGTCCCACCTTTTTAGCTTATGTTTCTTGCGGCTGTGCCTACAGCTGCCGCTATTGCTTATTTGCAGCATCCTCCTCCTACTTCTATTTTGCCTCTGCTTCTTCTCTCTGGCGCTTCTTGTTCTCCTCCTTTGCCAAAGCCTAAGCTATCGTCTCAGTCTTGGCCCTTATTAGCTGCTCTCTGTTCTCAGCTATTATCTTCTCTTAAATTTTGAAGAGGGTATGATACCTCTTTTCACTCCTAGCAAAATGGGCGCAGGCCCTGGAGGCAGCCCTGAAAGCAGCACCATCTTCTGAACAGGCAATCGCCTAACATGCATGTTTAAAGGCCACCTGTAAAATATGGTTGGTACATCGGCACCAATACCATTGCAGGTTTTTATCAGTGGCTTTCCTCATATCGCCGCCCGCATCTGTGGTTATAGTCATAACCCTGCCATTTATTATTTCAGGATCGTCCAGGTCCAGCTCCACGTCTTGCTAGAGATACTGTTTCAAAAGATGAGCGGCGGCTGCGCAACAAATGTTTTGTGTTAGTACTGTACTACCCACATACTATACATATGCAATATAAAGGTGAGCTGGTATTCCCTAAATGGCATGCTTTCACACAGGTACTGCAAGTTTACCATCATTATAATTGCTTACTCTCTCCTGTGTGGATGCCAGCGAATTCCTTGAACCCCAGTGCTGCTCCCTGAGGCGCCCATGTCTCCTCATCCAGCCAATGCAGTGTCATCACAAGGAAGCTCTGCTTTTAGTTTGGCACCGTCCACGCGTCTGCAGTCATTGAGAATATCTTGGATTCTGTCACAAGTTGGCGCTTTATCTCCCACATCTTCTCCATGTTTCCCTGTATAATCTACTTCTTAACTTACTTGCCATATATCTTGGCTGCCTTCGGGTCTAGGACTTACAGCGCCTCCTGCAGTCTGGGGTGCTCCCCCACGCTCAGCGGCATCCCTGCCTCCTACACCCAGGCTGAGAAGCGGTCTACAAAAGTAGCCCAGCGCGCATGGTCGGCTTTGTAGGGCTTCTGTACTACTGCCTCCGAATCGTCAAGACTTTTTTGCTTCTTACCACCCCGGTGCGGGGCCTCTCTATAGATTACCTGCCCTTCAGCCGCGCTCAGCTGCACCGGCAATAACTTAATAATTGGATATCTCACTCCCATTACAGCTATCTATTTGCAATCCCAGCAATTAATTTTACAGCGGGTAGGATGCTACAGTGTTGGGGTCGATAGGATATTTAATATGTTTTGTAGGCAATCGCAATGGTATGATTCCGTAATCCCTACATCCAATGATAACTTACAAGGTATCATTGGTTGTATCTCTGTCATCGTTTGCGTATACACAATTTACAATTAAGAATTTAATTATTATAATTATAAGTACCTACTTCTATTGGAATACCTAATACTGAATTATGTCTATCGATGTTGCTAGGTTGGGTCGATGATAGCCGATTGTACGACATACAGGGGCCGTACCCCGTACTACGGCCCGTGCACCCCGTAGTACGGGGTAATAAGGGTTCCGGGAGAAATTGTAAACAAGTCATTATGATAATGATATACTTGATGCCTAAAATTTTTATAAGTAGGATAATTGTAATTGCTGAACCGGGCCAAATATATTCAGATACGGCCCCGTTTAGAGATTAGCTAGGCCCTGATGTGTATAAAGTTAGGGCCGAGTAAATGCCACCTCGATTTAATTATTATAATTACAAGTACCTACTTCTATTGGAATACCTAATACT
>JBCBRR010000072.1:0-4822 GCA_039819605.1 Bacteroidota bacterium
CGCGACGGCTTCAACAATGGTTGCGGTGTATGCTGTACAGGTACGCGCGCATTGCCTGAGGGCGCAGTGCCAGGTGACTTTTGCCAGCGCGAGGAGCCCTGCACGGTGGGCGAAGAACCGGTCTGGGTGTGTGACGCTGATCTCATGGGCGCTGCATGCGCTTGCACCGCTTGCCCCGAAGACAACACGCGTGGTGAGCTGTGTGATGGGCGCGACAACGATTGCGACGGAGTCGTCGACAATGCAGATTCACCAACACTTTTTGACGACTGCGAGGCTGTAGGCGGCGCTTTTGTGGCAGGCTGCATGAATGGGGCTTGCACTTACGTCTGTGGGGACAGTCGCGTGGATGTAGACGGCGACTTAGAGGCCGGAGCTGAAGGCACTGGTTGTGAATGTACGCTCTCGAACGGCGGTGTAGAGACGTGCGATGGTCTCGACAACGATTGCGACGGTTTGATTGACGATTTTGATACCCCGCCCAGTGACTGTGAACCCGTAGAGGGCGCATTTGTGACGTTATGTGAATCGGGTACCTGTACGTATGTCTGTGTGGAGGGACGAGGTGATGCAGACGGCGACTTAGGGGCCGGAGCTGAAGGCACTGGTTGTGAATGTACGCTCTCGAACGGCGGTGTAGAGACGTGCGATGGTCTCGACAACGATTGCGACGGTTTGATTGACGATTTTGAAGTGCTGACAAGTGCTTGTGCACCCGTAGACGGTGCGATTGTAGCAAGCTGCGAGCAAGGGGCCTGTATTTATGCCTGTGGTGACGGTCGTGGTGATGTCAACGGCGATCTGGAAACAGGCTCCTTGGGAAATGGATGCGAGTGCACTGTCACCTCAGGCGGGGTAGAGGTTTGCGACAGACGCGACAACGATTGTGATGGCCTGGTAGACAATGGTGTTATGGGGTCGAGCTGCCCTTTTCAGCAAGGGGTCTGTCTTGGATCTGTATCGGAGTGTACCGATGGCCTGGATGTCTGCGCAAACGCTCAGTATGAAGCGGCAGCTAACGCATCAGGTCAAACGTTCGAAGGGATCGGAGTTATTGAACTTGCCTGTGATGGTCAAGATAACAATTGCGATGGTATAGTTGATGAAAATTGTTGCCAGACAGGAATGGATCCATTAAACGTAGCACTCAGTCAGATTACAAATTTTCCACCTGATACGAGCAGTCATTTCGACCCTATTGTCGTTTCCGGGAGAGAGAGCTTCCTGACAGCCGGACTGGGACTAGGACTCAATTCAGGCCTATTATCATGGGGTTTTACACAGAATACTTTGGGCACAGAGCCGTCAATAGCTCAGCTATTCGCTCAGGATACAGGGGGAATTCCTGCTGTCGTATGGGATGGTGTTGGATACAGCATAGCGTCTAATTTCGCTACAATGTCTAATGATGAAAGTAAAATTATATGGCAAAGAATAAATACACAAGGTGTTAATCAAATTCAACCTTTTGAACTTGATATAGGCAACGACTCTGGTGAGCGTGTTAGTGATGTTCAGATAGTTTCTTTAGGTGGGGGTGATTTTGCGCTCCTATGGCTACAGGATATATCTACTTTAAGTGTAAGGATGTTTGGTTTTGATGGATCTCCGACTGGGCCAGCACGGGGCTTAAATGCCGGAACCTTCCCCTCAGAGCCACGAATGGCGCTTTCTAGCTCGGGACAAGGAGCGTTGATGGTATGGAGGAATCGCAGTGCTGGCTTATTAGCTTGGCGAAAGCTTGATTTCAATTTTAATTTCACAAGCAATGCAGGAAGCTTATCTGTAAATATGCCATCAAATATCCTGGTTACATCTAAGGGTAGCGGATACGCCCTTGCTTACTCTGCTGAAGACGAGAGAGGTGTATCCCGTGTTCACTATACATTGTTAAGTGAGGACGGTCAGGTTGTTCAAAGTGAGATTATTATTGAGGGGGGAACAGAACAAACACCTAGAACATTAGCTGTTTTGGATAATGATCGAGTGGCTTTAGTCTGGACTGAAAATGGAAATTTGCCGGATCAAGAATCACTGTTATACGTTGTGATGGATGAACAAGGTCAAATGGAGAACGAACCTAGAGTTCTCCTTGAAGAGGATGTAAGATCGGCTAGCATGGCCCCATTGCGCGAACCAGGGCAATTGTCTAGAGTAATTGGACTCGTTATTGCCTTAAGCGTCAACGACCAACTCTAACTTGGTCGTCTTAACACAGATGGATCTTGGATGTGTTTTAGTTTATAGTTTTATGCATACTTTAATCATAATGATGGATTTTATCATCACCTAAGACGGTCTTCGTTAGGTGATCAAAGTTACCAATCTTTTCTTTAGATTCAAATCCAATGAAAGGTAGCCAGGCCTTTTGGGATCGCAAATCATTCTCAACTACATATGACATATAGGGTACAAGAAAGTATCCGTCTCTGCACTTCTCCAGAGCTTTTATATCTGACCAAGCTAATTTTCATTGGATTTGAATCTAAAGAAAAGATTGGTAACTTTGATCACCTAACGAAGACCGTCTTAGGTGATGATAAAATCCATCATTATGATTAAAGTATGCATAAAACTATAAACTAAAACACATCCAAGATCCATCTGTGTTAAGACGACCAAGATAGAGTTGGTCGTTGACGCTTATGGCAATAACGAGTCCAATTACTCTAGACAATTGCCCTGGTTCGCGCAATGGGGCCATGCTAGCCGATCTTACATCCTCTTCAAGGAGAACTCTAGGTTCGTTCTCCATTTGACCTTGTTCATCCATCACAACGTATAACAGTGATTCTTGATCCGGCAAATTTCCATTTTCAGTCCAGACTAAAGCCACTCGATCATTATCCAAAACAGCTAATGTTCTAGGTGTTTGTTCTGTTCCCCCCTCAATAATAATCTCACTTTGAACAACCTGACCGTCCTCACTTAACAATGTATAGTGAACACGGGATACACCTCTCTCGTCTTCAGCAGAGTAAGCAAGGGCGTATCCGCTACCCTTAGATGTAACCAGGATATTTGATGGCATATTTACAGATAAGCTTCCTGCATTGCTTGTGAAATTAAAATTGAAATCAAGCTTTCGCCAAGCTAATAAGCCAGCACTGCGATTCCTCCATACCATCAACGCTCCTTGTCCCGAGCTAGAAAGCGCCATTCGTGGCTCTGAGGGGAAGGTTCCGGCATTTAAGCCCCGTGCTGGCCCAGTCGGAGATCCATCAAAACCAAACATCCTTACACTTAAAGTAGATATATCCTGTAGCCATAGGAGCGCAAAATCACCCCCACCTAAAGAAACTATCTGAACATCACTAACACGCTCACCAGAGTCGTTGCCTATATCAAGTTCAAAAGGTTGAATTTGATTAACACCTTGTGTATTTATTCTTTGCCATATAATTTTACTTTCATCATTAGACATTGTAGCGAAATTAGACGCTATGCTGTATCCAACACCATCCCATACGACAGCAGGAATTCCCCCTGTATCCTGAGCGAATAGCTGAGCTATTGACGGCTCTGTGCCCAAAGTATTCTGTGTAAAACCCCATGATAATAGGCCTGAATTGAGTCCTAGTCCCAGTCCGGCTGTCAGGAAGCTCTCTCTCCCGGAAACGACAATAGGGTCGAAATGACTGCTCGTATCAGGTGGAAAATTTGTAATCTGACTGAGTGCTACGTTTAATGGATCCATTCCTGTCTGGCAACAATTTTCATCAACTATACCATCGCAATTGTTATCTTGACCATCACAGGCAAGTTCAATAACTCCGATCCCTTCGAACGTTTGACCTGATGCGTTAGCTGCCGCTTCATACTGAGCGTTTGCGCAGACATCCAGGCCATCGGTACACTCCGATACAGATCCAAGACAGACCCCTTGCTGAAAAGGGCAGCTCGACCCCATAACACCATTGTCTACCAGGCCATCACAATCGTTGTCGCGTCTGTCGCAAACCTCTACCCCGCCTGAGGTGACAGTGCACTCGCATCCATTTCCCAAGGAGCCTGTTTCCAGATCGCCGTTGACATCACCACGACCGTCACCACAGGCATAAATACAGGCCCCTTGCTCGCAGCTTGCTACAATCGCACCGTCTACGGGTGCACAAGCACTTGTCAGCACTTCAAAATCGTCAATCAAACCGTCGCAATCGTTGTCGAGACCATCGCACGTCTCTACACCGCCGTTCGAGAGCGTACATTCACAACCAGTGCCTTCAGCTCCGGCCCCTAAGTCGCCGTCTGCATCACCTCGTCCCTCCACACAGACATACGTACAGGTACCCGATTCACATAACGTCACAAATGCGCCCTCTACGGGTTCACAGTCACTGGGCGGGGTATCAAAATCGTCAATCAAACCGTCGCAATCGTTGTCGAGACCATCGCACGTCTCTACACCGCCGTTCGAGAGCGTACATTCACAACCAGTGCCTTCAGCTCCGGCCTCTAAGTCGCCGTCTACATCCACGCGACTGTCCCCACAGACGTAAGTGCAAGCCCCATTCATGCAGCCTGCCACAAAAGCGCCGCCTACAGCCTCGCAGTCGTCAAAAAGTGTTGGTGAATCTGCATTGTCGACGACTCCGTCGCAATCGTTGTCGCGCCCATCACACAGCTCACCACGCGTGTTGTCTTCGGGGCAAGCGGTGCAAGCGCATGCAGCGCCCATGAGATCAGCGTCACACACCCAGACCGGTTCTTCGCCCACCGTGCAGGGCTCCTCGCGCTGGCAAAAGTCACCTGGCACTGCGCCCTCAGGCAATGCGCGCGTACCTGTACAGCATACACCGCAACCATTGTTGAAGCCGTCGCG
>JBCBRR010000073.1:0-3548 GCA_039819605.1 Bacteroidota bacterium
CGATACTTTCCCCTGCGGGGAGCTTCGTTACTTTTTTCCTACGAGACAAAGGGGAAAGTATCGTAAAACCTAAGCTTAACAGACTACACCTATAGCTTCATAAAACGATAGAGGCCCAGATACATATGATCCTCCCCCCTTATCTCGTAGGAAAAAAGTAACGAAGCTCCCCGCAGGAGAGAGCATCGTAAAACCCAAACTCGATAAGCTACAGCTACAGCCTTATAAATATGTGCCCAAAGCTGGCCGCTATGCTGATTATAGACAATATAAAGCCCGCTATGCGTATGCTCCGTTTTGTTTTTGGTGCGTAAATGCTGTTATTTGCTTCTAAAGCAGTCCTATAGTTTGGCTGCAAAAATCATAAAATCTAACAACGCATATACACTGTGGGACTATACAAAGACAATACAGAAATTTACTCGAAGAGCGTAAGAGCTGGTAAAAGAACTTACTTTTTCGACATAAAGGCGACCCGTAGCCGAGACTACTACTTGACCATCACGGAGAGTAGAAAAGAAAACCAAGACGAAAGAAACGGTGCCTATAAAAAACAAACCCTATTTCTATACAAGGAAGACCTGAATAAATTTGTGGGCGCTCTGCAAGAAACAGCGGCCTACATCAAGACCAAACTGTTGCCTGATTACGACTTCGATCAATTTAATAGGTCCGATGATGACGAAGCCTAATTGACCACGTCGAATGTCCTTGAAATGTGGTATCGTTGGGCTGCCTAACGTAGGCAAATCTACCCTGTTTAACGCCCTTACGCGCCAGCAAGCTGCAGCTGAAAACTTCCCCTTTTGTACCATAGATCCTAATGTGGGGACTGTGCCGGTACCCGATGAGCGACTGCAAGTGCTGGCCGATCTGCTGCATCCGCAAAAAACAACACCCGCCTATGTTGCCTTTGTAGACATAGCTGGCCTCGTCAAAGGGGCAAGTCAGGGCGAAGGGTTAGGTAACCAGTTTTTAGCCAACATCCGAGAAGTAGATGCCATCGTGCATGTCGTACGCTGCTTTGCAGATACACGTGTAGTGCATGTGGCAGGTGCCGTAGATCCCGTCTTTGATAAAGAGATTATCGAGCATGAACTGCGATGCAAAGACTTGGAAACCCTGGACAAGCGCATTCTCAAGATCCAAAAAGTACTCAAAACGGGATCGGCAGTGGCTCAAAAAGAGCTAGCACTCCTGGAACTATGTAGGGATCAACTTACACAAGGTGCTAATGCCCGCGACCTGGAACTTGACCGACCTCAGCAGGAGCTGGTCCAAAGCTGGCAACTCTTGTCTTTCAAGCCGATTATCTATGTAGCGAATGTAGCTGAAGATGACCTGGAAGAACCTATAGGTGCGTATGCCAAGCAGCTCCGTGCCAGCATTTCCAGCCATGCGACATGTATCCCTATTTGTACCCGTCTAGAAGCTGAGATGGCCACGCTAGATGGGGAAGAGCATGCTTTCTTTGCAGAAACGTATGGATTGCAGGACAGTGGACTAACGCAATTGGTCCGTGCTGCTTACACCACGCTGGGGCTCATCACCTACTTTACAGCGGGCCCGCAAGAGGTACGGGCCTGGACTATCCAACGTGGTACCCAAGCGCCCCAGGCAGCTGGGGTTATTCACAGTGATTTTGAACGAAAGTTCATTAAAGCAGAGGTAATCAAGCTGGCCGATTATAGACACTACCAGACTGAAACGGCTTGTCGAGCAGCTGGGAAGACCCATATGGAAGGCAAAGATTACACGGTAGAAGATGGTGACATCATACACTTTAGGTGTAATACCGCCTCATAGTGGTCCGAGGCTTACTTAGCCCGTATAAGAAAAGTAACCTTCCCTTTGGATACCGCTGTCGCTGAGTTGTTTTCAGCCGTCTTGCTGAAGGTAAGCCTGGCCAATGCCTCTCTGTAAATCTGTTCTGCGAGCGGACTGACTGTCTTCTCTAATGTTTTCACCGCAATGACCTCCCCCAGGTCATCCACGCTGATCTCGAAGATTAACTTGCCGGTTTCTTGGGTGTGATCTATAGGCTCTGGTACTTGGTCCCATCTCCAACCGGGCAACTCTAGTACAGCCCCTGTTGTCTGATCTGGGCAGGGTGTATATAGGCCCCGCTCGTCAATTACAGTTGATGGCCCTTGCTCCTCCGTAGTAGCTGCCACCTCACCTGTATTAGGCTGGGCTGCGCCCGTTTGTATGGTATCGGCTTGCTCCGAGCAGGCCCTTGTATGTTGTGGAGAGGGTACGGGCGATGCATTTGTCGCGGTGGCCTCCAGGCTAGGGCTGGTAGGTAGTGCTTCTTCTGTACGTGGCCCTCTATGTAAGGAGGTAGGTGGGGATTGGGTGCTGAGTGCGATGGTGTATCCGGTAGCTGCGGTTGTACGTGTGCTACCTATATGCAGGGTATAAGTGCTGAGCAGTAGCAGACTGTGTATGCCGATCGATAGGCAGAGTGCAAAAATATCTCCCCCATATGACTTTTTATCATGCGTTCCCATTTTCTATTAGGTGGGTAGCTACCGAAATGCTGGCCCCCAACTGGCTAGCTACGTCTGTCACCTGGATCATGTGTGCTACAGGGACCGATTTGTCTAGTTCTAAAAGTAAAACACCATTTTGTGTGGAGAGCTTCTCAGATAAGATGACGGGCAGCTCTGCTATAGTAGTAGGTATATCATCTACATAGTACATGAGCGCTGCAGTGATGGTAACACGGGTTTGGGGTGCTACCGTATCCCCCGTCTGGCTAGCCGGGAGCTCTACAGTGAGCCCTGTAGGTGTGGCTAAGGAAGCCCGCAGCATAAAAAAGATGAGCAGTAAAAAGACCACATCTGTCATGGAAGACAGGCTAAACTGCGTATGCAACGTGTGCCTATTTTTTAGCTTCATGGCTTTATAGCAACGGGTATGCGCTGTATACTCAATTCCATAAACCGACGGCTGGCTTGCTCTATATGGTGGGTAGCTGTCTGTACCCGCACGAGTATCAATTTATAGGCTAGATCAGCCATAATGCCGACGATCAATCCGGCTGCTGTCGTAATCATGGCTTCGTAGATACCGCCAGACAAAAGTTGTGGACTCATCTGGGCCTGGGTAGCCTGGGCCATGGCCATGAATGCCTGTATCATACCTAGTACCGTACCCAGGAACCCTAGCATGGGGGCCGTACTGGCGATAGTGCCTAGTAGGGCGAGGTTTTTCTCTAGTTTATGTACTTCATGTTGCCCCGCTGCCTCTAGGGCTGTGGCTAAGGATGTAGGGGTCTGGGTTAAGCTAGTAATGCCTACTTGGAGTACCTTGGCGACAGGCCTGTTCTTCTCCTCACAGAGCATAGCCACACCTTGTAGGTCCCCAGCCAATATCTGTGCATATATGTTATCTAACCAGGATTGCTGGGGGGTACGCTTCCGATAGAGGGTGATTGCCCTTTCTACGAAAGCGTATACAGTCAGGATGGAGAGTAGGGCAATGGGTACCATGACCCAACCTCCTTTGGCTAAAAAGTGTACGGTACGCATTAATGTCAAATGATT
>JBCBRR010000074.1:0-3507 GCA_039819605.1 Bacteroidota bacterium
ACACGGAAATATACATCCTAGTGTAGCCACTACGCTCCATATCCTGGCCGATACTTACTACTCACTGAATCAACTCCATAAAGTTCTGGAGTGCTATGAAAAAGCTTTAGAGATATATCAGCAACTTAGTGAGGGCGATCCTGAGAGCATGTATGCAAGCGTAGCGAATAACCTGGCGTGTATGTACCATGTGGAAGCTATTTCAGCTACGCAAAAGGAACAAAATCAGGCGGCCCAAGAACATATGAAGAAAGCTAAAAAGACTTTTGAACTCGCAATAGCATCCAATGATACACCTACAGCAAGCTTATGTACAGAATATGCAAACTTCCTTCTAGCTACAGAACAGCCCGAAGAGGCTTATCAGCACCTACGACAAGCTATAATTATTGGTGACCATAAAAGTGGGTTAAGCTACAGTATGCTAGAAAGAGAAACTGTAACCCCAGCATTACGAGAAAAAATAAGTCAAGACAACCCAGTATCAGTCAGAGCTATAGATTACGCCTACTACCTCCTCATCCATCACTACGAAGACTTCCAAACAGCAGGTATCAACCCAGAGAAACCCTGCGAAGCCTACCTAGCAGACTTCCAAGAAGCCGTAGAACAAAGAGCCAGTCAAGAGGGTAAAGAGCGAGAAGATGTAATAGCCGTCTATCTCTTAGAGAGTTTGAAAAAGTCTATGCAAGTTCGGGAAGGATCGATAGGAGTAAATACACCTCTACATAGTGCCACCTACAATGATAACTTGTCAATAGTAAAAATTTTCATAAACAAAGGTGCAAAGATGGATTTGCAAGATAGTGAAGGGAAAACAGCTCTACATATCGCCGCCTATAATGGCCACTTAGAAGTAGTAGAATCTCTCGCAGGCAAGGGCGCACAAATAGATGTGAGAGATGAAGACGGAAATACACCCTTACATGGTGCCGCTTATAATGGCCACTTAGAAGTAGTAAAATTTCTCGCAGGCAAGGATGCACAAATAGATGTGAGAGATGAAGACGGAAATACACCCTTACATATCGCCGCTTATAATGGCCACTTGGAGGTAGCAGAGTACTTATACAGAGAAGGAGCGTCAATAGAAGTACCTAACAAGGATAAAGTGGTTCCCATACACATGGCCGCGCAAGAAGGTCACTTGAAAGTGGTAGAATTTCTCGTGGACAAGGGTGCACAAATAGATGTGAGAGATGTAGACGGGAATACACCCTTACACAGCGCCGCTTATAATGGCCATTTAGAGGTAGTAAAATTTCTACACAGAAAAAGAGCGTCAATAGACACGCCTAACAACGATAAAGCAACCCCAATATACATGGCTAAGCAAAGAGATTACTTGGAAGTAGTAGAATTTCTGCACAGAGAAGGAGCACAGATAGATATGAGTGATGAAGATGAGATATTCCATCCCTAAAATAAGTTTTTGATCGTAATCATCATGATTCTTTTAGCCTATTTCTGGCGGCTCAAGATAGTTCTCCAGATATTGTTCTACAGTCTATTACTCCAAAGCTGTCGTGAAAACAATGAGTTTTGTATTTTTGCAGACATGTCTTCCCCAGATCCAGATAATACGCTACTATACTCAAGCAGAATGATCTTGCCGCTGAACCATGAACAGCTGTTGCAGTCGAACACGTCTGATATTCAAGCCCAATGTAGTTCTTCGAAAATAGAATATTCAATCTGTTCGAGTATGAGTACACCGCGAGGAGAAGTACAAAGAGATATGATAAATGTATCCATGAGGCTGCGAGGTGGAGTTGGTTCAATAGGTAACTCTTCTTCAGAAAACTCGTTAAGAGCGAGTATGTACATAAAAAGCCCTAATCGAGCCCCTAGACTAGGTCGAAAATCCAAACAGATCAAGCAGATAGGAGGTTATAATACGACACTCTCCTGTCATGAAGGGGAACTACGACTACATATCGCTGCTGCAAATCACGACTGCCAATTATTAGAATACCTTATAAGCAAGGGTGCAGATATAAATGCGAGAGATAATGAAGGGAAAACACCACTGCATATCGCTGCTGCAGCTCGCAACTACCCAGTAGTACAATGCCTTATAAGCAAAGGTGCAGATATAAATGCGCAAGATAATGGAGGGAAAACACCACTGCATACCGCTGTTAAAAATTATGCAAATCTCAGTGGATCAGTTAACCCCATAGAACAGCTCATAAAGTATGTTAAATGTTTTGATGACAATAATAGTCTGACTATTGAACAGTTTCAGAACTTACTGGGTGAGCCACTAGGTAACCGACTAGAAGATGTGGTCAAGTACCTGCTGGACGAGCTCAGATCTGTAAAGGATGAAAAGAAATTTACCAGCATTAAGCATTACAAAGAGTATGGCCATATTTTGAGAGTGTTATATGTGGTGAAAAAAGTCTGTGAAGCGAAAAGCCATCAAGACCTAATAAGTAACATAGATAGCTTGCTAGACTCACTGGGAAAAGAATTAGAAACTGATAAATCATACCTAGGTTTCAGAACCTGGGTCTATAATACACGCCAAAAGAAATGGGGACCAAGTCTAGTTGGATTTTTCCTACAACTGAAATTACTCTTGGATACATCTGGCATTGATTTTGAGCGCAGCGTAACTATTATTGCAATTATCAATACAATGTATTCAATGACCGGTAGAAAATTTTTCTTAGATATGGAATCATCATGTCGGTCTTATGGCTATTCTGAGGTCGACGTAGACGTAAAAGTATGGAAGCTATATGATATCATACGAAAAGCATTGTCGTCAGTATTACTACACAAGGACGATGTAGCAGAAATCGTAGAGTATGTACTGCAAACTCTAAAAGACTGTGAAAGAGACGAGGCGGGTAAAATGATCCAACATATTACAGATCAAGTCAGGAATCATAATCGTCATAATGCATTTAACAACTCATTAGAGAATGCATGGGGTGATATGAGTCAGAAAGAGTTAGAAATACTATCTCCTATATTTAGCAACGTAATGAGATCCTAAATCTAGGATAAAACTCTAAGGATATGTTACTTCGGCCTAAAGTAGGTCAAGAAATCAATCAGATTGAGTAAAATATCGTAACCTTCAAACAAACAGAACCTCTACCCAAACCCCCTCATGCCAGCCCCTGCCCACCCCGCAGACCAACCACATAGAGCAATAGCCCGATACATCAACTATCAACACCCCCTTATCATCTTCTCGCAAATCATCCCTTGGCATGAAATCCAAGCGAAACTCAAAGACATTTACGCCCAAAATAAAGACCAAAACCATGCCATCAGAAAGATGGCAGGTCTCGTCCTGATACAGCATACCAGCAGCTTCAATACTGAAGACGAAAAACTCCTAGACTGGTGGCGAGAAGACATATATTGGCAATACTTCTGTGGCGAAATCTTTCACGAATGCCAACCCCCCTGTACCCTTGAAGAATTCATCCAATTCAAAGAACAACTGGGCAAAGAACGCATAGACTACCTGCGTAGCTTTGCCAAATA
>JBCBRR010000075.1:0-3500 GCA_039819605.1 Bacteroidota bacterium
GTCTTTTAGCCAAATCTGACAATCGCGGGTGATTTTTTTGGTTACTTTTTTCATCATAGGAAAAAAGTAACGAAGCCGCCCGCAGGGCAAAAAGTATCGTAAAACCCAAACTTAAAAAACTACAACTACAGCCTAATAGAACGATAGAAGCCCAAACACATGATCTCTCTTACCGTAGAAAAAAGTAACAAAGCCCCCTCTTCTCCCCGCAGGGCAAAAAGCTTCGTAAAACACGAACTTGATAAACTACATTACAGCTTCATAAAACGATAGAAGCCCAGATCTACAATCTTTATCTACTCTCTCTTACCATTCATCTAGCGCATCTCTAACAAATATTGTGCAAAACTTAGCAACTGATCTTCCGCAAAAGGCTTAGCAATGATCTGCAACCCCGTAGGGAGATGATCTTGATCGATACCGCTGGGTATAGAAATGGCAGGTAGCCCAGCAATGGAAGCCAGTGTGGTATATACATCCCCCCAATACATGGCCATGGGGTCCTGTATCCTCTCACCAATCCGGAAAGCTGTGGTGGGCGTGGTGGGCAGTATGATAAAATCGTGAACCGATAAAATCTCCATGAGCTTTTGCCTAATCAACCGCCCGACTTGCTGTGCCTTGACATAGCAAGATGTGTAGTGCGCAGCACTCAGCACAAAAGTGCCCAGTAAAATTCGCCTTTGTACCTCAGGCCCGAAACCTGCCGAACGGGTCTTTTTATACATGGCATCTAGGGTAGTGGCCTCGGCATCTCGATGGCCATACCGCACGCCGTCAAACCGGGCTAAATTAGAACTGGCCTCTGCATTGCTCAAGGTGTAGTAGGTAGGTAGCGCGTAGGCAAGCCATGGAAAGTTGACCTCGGCTACCTGATGCTTTTCCTGGCGTAGCTGGTCGATCATTTTCCAGGTATGAGCCCGAATGTCTTCCTGTAAGCCTTCGTATGCCATGGTCTCCGCTAGGTAAGCTACCTTAGCCCTCTGGTGAAACCCTAAGCCAGTAGTGTAGGTAGGCACCGGTGCATGGGCCACAGTACTATCTACGTCATCTGGGCCTGCAATCACACCTAGTACAGCCGCACAATCTGCGATGCAGTTCGCCATAATACCGATGGTATCCAACGAGGAGGCATGGGCAATCAGGCCGTGCCTAGAGATCCTGCCGTAGGTGGGCTTGAGTCCTATGATGCCGCAAAAAGTAGCGGGTTGCCTGACAGAGCCTCCTGTATCCGTCCCTAACGACACTTGACACAGGTCAGCACGTACAGCGGCTGCAGATCCGCCTGAAGAACCGCCAGGGCTTCTGGTTGTGTCTATGGGGTTATAGGCAGGGCCCCAAACCGAATTTTCATTGGAAGAGCCCATCCCAAATTCGTCGCAGTTCTGGTGTCCTATGATGATAGCATCCGCGTCTAACAACCGCTGTGTGGCTGTCGCACTAAAGTGCGATACAAAGCCGGCTAGGATCTGGCTGGCTGCCTGAATCGGATGATCCTGATAGCAGATCAAATCTTTAAGCCCTACGACAAGCCCGGCTAGCGGCCCTGCTTTGCCTGCCTCTATTTTGTGTTGTATCTCTGCAGCGCGTGCCTTTGCCTCGGCTGCATATACATGTGCAAAGGCATTTAAGTGCTTAGATTGCTCAATGCGCGTTAGGTAATCCTCTACTATCTTCGTACAGGTAGGTTGTTTTGGATGGGCTAGCATGTCGGTATTTGTGAAACCCGCAGGCTGGGATACGTTGTGCAAAATGCAGGGTGAGCACTACAAAGTAACGAAGACCATGGAGAATACATACGTAAAGGTAGGGATAGTCAAGCACATACGTGGTCATACGGGCCATCTCGTAGCCCGTATGGATGCGGACATACCTTCTTTGGCTGGGGTAGATACATTTTTCATCCCGATCGACAACCGTACTATGGTTCCATACGGCATACGACACTGTGCCCTACAAAACGACCGGGCCATCATCCAGCTGCAAGCCGTGCAGGATGCGGCTGCAGCCCAGCCCTTCAAAGGGAAGTCGCTCTTTGTGTCACCCACTACTTGGGCGCGCCAGGCAGCTGCTGACCCTGCTTCCCTACCCCTTATCGGCTATCAGGTCATCGACAGGGTGCAGGGCCGGCTAGGCCTTGTGCAGAGCGTGCGGAATTGGCCTGGGCAAAAGCTGTGGGTAGTTGATTATCAGGCTCAGGAGCTACTCATTCCCCAGCAGGGCGCCATTGTCAGCCAGATCGATCACAAACAGCGGCAAATTATCGTAGACTTGCCCCCTGGCTTTCTACAAGCCTGCTCAAGTGTGCGTACCGACTGACGTACAGTCGTAGAGAGCCATCTTTTATGGGACCACAGCCATGTGGCAGGCTGGTTGCGGATATCGATCTCGAGTTGGCGGGTGTGCGCGATGGTAATTTCATCTGGTGATGTGGTTGTGGGCGCCGCAAAGAGTAGCTTCGCTTCTGCCTGATAATACCCCCGCCGCACCCGATACATGCTGATGTAGACAACGGGATGATCTAGCTTCCGGGCCAACTTCTCTACGCCCCTGAATACGTGGGTAGGCTGGTTGAGGAAAGTGGTCATACAGGCTTGTGTAGTTCGGGGAGATTGATCTGCCAATATTGCTGTGGCTGTTGGTGTAGTCTTGTAGGCGTGCATGGTTGGGAATGCCTTGCGATAGTCGGTCAGTTTTCTTCCAAACCGGGTGCGCATGCGTTGTACCCACCTGTCAAAATAAGGGTGGCTAAGTGGTTTGTATAAGGCATTGAATTGATAACGGGTTTGCAGGGCTATGGCGTTGCCGGCCCATTCCCAGTTTCCATAGTGGCCAGCCACGAGTATGATATGTTTCCCCTGGGCATGTAGCTGGTCTAGGAGTTCAGGATTACGCAGTTTGCATTTTTGTAGGGTTTGTGGGGCAGATATGGTCAGGTTTTTAATGTGTTCGAAGATGAGGTCGCATAGATAGTGGTAGAAGTCTTGGGCAAGTTGTTCTAGCTCGGCGGGTGTTTTATTGGTGAAGACCCGGCGTAGGTTGGTGTGTACTACTTTTCGTCTGTATTGGAGGATATGATAGACGAGTGGAAAGCAGAGGTCGGAGAGTTTGTATAGGGTGTTGAGGGGGAGTAGGGAGATGAGATAGAGGGGAGGGGATAGGAGGTAGAAGGTAAGAGTTTTTACAAAGTTGTAGGTATGGTTTATCGAGATCAAGGGGGAAGAGGGCTATGTCTCTGCAGTCCTATCGTTTTATGAAGCTGTAGTTGTAGCTTATCAAGTTGGGGTTCTGCGATACTTTCCCCTGCGGGGGGGCTTCGTTACTTTTTCCCTATGAGATCAAGGGGGAAGAGGGCTATGTCTCTGCAGTTCTATCGTTTTATGAAGCTGTAGTTGTAGCTTATCAAGTTCGGGTTTTACGATACTTTCCCCTGCGGGGGGCTTCGTTACTTTTTTCCCATGATGAAAAAAGTAACCAAAAAAATCGCCCGCGACTATCAA
>JBCBRR010000076.1:0-3461 GCA_039819605.1 Bacteroidota bacterium
GATAGCCTACGCTACGAAGGTGTAGCAGAGGGTAAACAGCTAGGTATAGTGGAGGGTAGGCAGCTAGGTGTAGAAGAGGGGAAACAATTAGGCATACAAGAAGGGGTTACCAAAGGCAAGCAAGAGGGCATACTACAAACTGCAAAGAACCTGTTACGCCAGGGTGTAGAAATGGGTACAATCCTATTAGCTACAGGGCTACAACGTGAGCAGCTCTTACAGCTGCAACGATGCTAGGAGGATAGCCTTACGGACGCGAGGTATTGTTAACAACGAACCTAAAGGGGGCACTGCAACCGCCTGCAAGCATGATGTTTTCAAGGGTCTAACCTCATTCCTTTGCGCATCGGTTGGACGATGCGCGCATGAGCTTGCAGCGTGTCTTCAAAACCAGGTGTTAGGAAAACAGTAGCGTAGTTGCAACTATCCCCGATCCACTGTAGGTTTGCACTCAGAAAGTCAGTCATCAACCTGTAAGCACTGCGCGAAGCCAATACCATGAGTACAAACGACGACGGCAACCCCATGCACACCATCTACCAATCCCACGATGCCTATGGCAGAAGTTCTCTCAAATATCAGGCAATTATGATTGATTGTCTCAGAGGGCGGCTAGAAACAGAGTTGTTAGAACGCATTAATTTCGATACCCTAGAATTCATCTCCCCAAATTTCATCATTGGTGAGCAATTGGCACAGTGTCAAAGCGATGTCATCTGCAGGGTCTCTATCGACAACAACGACGACAAAGCAGATGCCATCTACTTAATTATAGAGCTACAGAGTACACCAGACAGATACATGGCTAAGCGGCTATATAAGTACAGGCTCTTACTCGCACTAGACCATGGAATAGAGCACGAAACTGAAATCATGCCTTTTGTACGGCTCATATGCATGTATAATGGTCAAAAAGCGTATCCCTATTCCACCTATCTATGCGATTGTGTAACCTATCCAGAGTTAGCTAGGAAGGATGGGATGTTGGATCAATTTGAGTTGTGGGATTTGAGTCAATCTACGATAGATGAGCTGTTACAGAAAGGGGGTAGAGCAGGCTTCTTTCAAGCTTTGCTAAAGCAAGGGATCGCTGGGGAATTTATAGAAGTGCTTCAGAAGGTAACGCCTGCATACATACAACAGTTACCCCCTGATCATGTGTATAGCAGCGCGGTGTACATCTATCATAACAGTAAACTAGAGCAAGGAAAGGAGTGTCTCAGGTTACTATCTGAGCTCATTCGAGAAAAAACAGTAAAGGAGGAAGTGATGTCATATGCAGATAGCCTACGCTACGAAGGTATAGCAGAAGGGAAACAGTTAGGTATAGTGGAAGGTAGGCAGTTAGGTGTAGAAGAGGGTATACTGCAAACTGCAAAGAACCTGTTACGCCAGGGTGTAGAAATGGGTACAATCCTATTAGCCACAGGGCTACAACGTGAGCAACTCTTACAGCTGCAACGATGCCTAAGGGTAACCCACTAAGACTTATCTTCAGACTTGTCTGTTAAGAAAGGGGAGTTCGATGCATGTAACCTCTCTTGTAGACTTTCTGTAAAGTTTTCAACTTGTCCCGTAACCAGCATATCTGCTAGGGCCTTAAATTCAGACGGGGTTATGCCCATCTGATTAGATACCCATTTTATTAACCATTGCCCATAGATATGTTTCATTTCTTGGTTTGGGATAGAAAGTTTACAGGTATCGGCTTCTATGTCACTAGGAGCTAGATATCCATGAAAGAGTAATAGACTGTACAACCCCGCATTACCACTGCCTCGCATATTGTCAAAGCTTAGATGCTTGATGATCTGTGGACTCAGTTTAGCTCCCTTTAGCAGAGCCTGTAGATCCTCCTGTACTTCGTCTGAGACCATCATCGCGTCGAAGATCTTGGGCCCGCCAAGCTCCATCCAGTAGTATTCTAATGCCCCTTCGTTGCGTATGCAGGACATAACCGACCATGGATTATACAAGGATTGGCCACCAAACGTATAGCCATTATACCAACTTTGGATCTTTTTTAGTGGCGTGGTTATACGCGTTTTATTCAGCAGTTCTGATACTTCCGGCTCAGTAAAACCATAAGAATCAGCAAAGCCTTTGTGCAGTAGCGTGTAACTACGAATGTTGTTTAGGCCGGAAAACGGACCGGATTTGGCAATCTGCAGAACACCTGTGACCAAACCTTGCTGCAAATAGGGATTGCTCTTCAAAGCAGACCCAAGTAGACCGTTAAGTAATGCAGAGATCTTTTCATTCTCGGCTGGCTTATCTAAGCATGCTAGGTATGTACTGCTGATAGGCATGTCATACTCATCAATCAATATGTAGACATTTCTACCATAGTGCATGTGGAGTAGCTCACTAAGAAATAGCAGACTATCCTCTACGTCTGCTTGACTCATATTGCCTGTGTAGTAATGACTTAGTTGCTCTTTCTGCACTTCGGCAAGTAATGTTGATCCAGCTTGCATGTACTGCTCGAGATACGTATGCTTCGTGTAGAGTTTAGTGATTTGCTTCTTGACCTTGGCTTCTATCTCTCGATAGGAATTTCCTGTTACATCTTTAAATCCCATACTGATGACAGGATATTGTCCTTGGTAATCGTTAATCAGGTCTGGACACTGTTGTGCTATCTTGAGTGGAGCCAATTGCTTCACTTTACCTGTTTTAGCTCCTAAGGTTACTACTCCACCAGCAAAGAGTTTATGATTGCGGGTCTGTTCTGGGGGCATCGGGTTACCTTGATCATCTACCTCAATGGTTAAAAAGCATCGTAGCATATCCATGTTCAGGCTCTTGCACCAGCGGCGAGGACGTGTGATCAAGGATACTTCATCGCCGCTCTCCAAGAATTCCTTGATAAACATACTTTTGTCCACAAACACGTCGCTTTCTAACACCAGCTTATCAAACCTGTCCGTACCTACATGAACCTTAATCGGCTGTTTGGGAGTCTCGCAGCAACATGACACATTATACGTAGTATTGGCTTTCTTGACAAGCCGCTGTATACCCCTAGGTAAGCAGGGGTTGATAGACACAGCACGGTAAGTAGTTATTCCATGTGCACAGTTTGACGCATACTGAGATGGTCTGTGGCATGATGCACTACGTAAACCATGAGCACCTGCCGGTAAACTCCGCTTATTAAAAATGCCTACAGGTGAGCTTTGGCAACTCTGTAGCAGTCCACTGAAGAGTAGACCTTTAGCTATGGATGACCTGATATACGTGTACATAATTTACCTCCCTAAATATTTAAGTTCTAAACTTAATGTGTGGCTTCTTGCTCTTGAGTCAATTTGTGAAACTTAACACTTAGTTTGTTGACAGCTATCAACCATATGATTAAGGTCAGAATAATGATAAAGAATATGTAGTACTGTACATTGGTTCCTTCATCCTGACCACCATTTTACTACCTATTTTTGGCGAGGGTCTCATAACCAATG
>JBCBRR010000077.1:0-3451 GCA_039819605.1 Bacteroidota bacterium
CATCGGCAGCAAGATCGTAGTCAGTGTCAAATCGGCTAGCCCTGGCGGTAATATAAAAAAGGGGGCGGTGGCCAAGGCCGTGGTAGTCAGGACCAAGAAAGAAGTGCGTAGAAAAGACGGCTCTTACGTTCGCTTTGACGACAACGCCGCAGTGCTGCTCCATGATAGCGGAGAGCTGCGTGGCACGCGTATTTTTGGACCGGTAGCTAGGGAGCTCCGCGAGAAAAAGTTCATGAAGGTGGTTTCCCTAGCCCCCGAAGTATTGTAGTATGATGCGAAAAAAACACCCAGTCAGTCCCAAACTACACATCCGCAAAAACGACCAGGTCCGGGTCATTGCGGGCAATGATCGCAACCAGCAGGGCCAGGTGCTACGGGTATTGCCCAAAGCCTATACCGCCATTGTAAAGGGGGTGCGTATCGTAACCCGGCACAGAAAACCTTCGAGTAAAAATCCGAAAGGCGGTATAGAGAAGCGAGAAGCTCCGATTCATATCAGCAATTTGATGCTCATTGATCCAGCTACGGGCCTACCTACCCGTGTGGGTAAAAAACCTAATGAGCAGGGTAAGCTGCAGCGTTACGCTAAGAAGACAGGTGCGTTTATCAAACATGACTAGACCTAGACTACAACATCGATTTTTTGAGGAGATAGCACCTGCACTCCGGCAGGAAATGCAGTGCAAGTCCATTATGCAAGTACCTCGGCTGCGGAAAATATGCCTGAATCAGGGCTTGGGAGCAGCTGTGCAAGATAAGAAGCTGATTGATACAGCGATTGGCGAGCTAACCCAAATCGCAGGGCAACGGGCTGTCCCCACGAAGGCTCGAAAGTCCATCTCTAACTTTAAACTGCGCGAAGGTATGCCCATCGGCGCCATGGTGACGCTCCGTAGCCATCGGATGTATGAGTTCTTAGATCGGCTCATTACCGTCGTGCTGCCCCGGGTCCGGGATTTTAAAGGCATTAGCCCGCGCGCCTTTGATGGGCGGGGTAATTATACGCTAGGTATTAGTGAGCAGATCATTTTCCCTGAGATCAATATCGACAAAGTGAATAAATTGATCGGAATGAGTATTACCTTTGTAACCGATGCCCAAAATGACGCGGCGGCTTTCCAACTCCTCAAGGCTTTGGGAATGCCTTTCAGAGCCGCGTAAATAACCTATTGTTTGTAACCTATGGCCAAAGAATCCCTGAAAGCACGTAACATCAAGCGCAGAAATATGGTAGCCCGCTATGCAGACAAGCGCGCAGCACTCAAAGCTCAAGGAGATTATGCAGCCCTTGACAAACTACCTAAAAACGCTTCCCCCGTTCGGGTCAATAATATATGCCAGGTTACCGGCCGACCTGGAGGCTACCTACGCAAGTTTGGCATATCCAGAATTATTTTCAGGGATTGGGCTTCGCAAGGCAGAATACCGGGTATATCGAAAGCCAGTTGGTAAAATTATCTCAATCATAAGCAGCGTCGTTTTAAGCTCATTTCTACATGTATACTGACCCCATCGCCGACTATCTGACCCGAATCCGGAATGCCATACAGGCTAACCACAGGACAGTTGCTATACCGGCCTCGCACATCAAGATAGAGATTACGAAAGTGTTACAAGACAAGGGCTATATCCAGCGGTACACAGTGCATGATCATGCCCAACGCCAAGGCGTCCTCCAGATTGGGTTGAAATATAATCCCCGTACCAAGACGCCAGCCATAACCAAGCTCACGCGGGTGAGCAAACCGGGCTTGCGCAAGTATGTCAAGTCCGATGCGTTACCCAGTGTCATCAACGGGCTAGGGATCGCCATCTTATCTACCTCACAAGGCGTACTGACCGATAAAGAGGCCCATCAGATGAAAATAGGCGGTGAAGTACTTTGCTACGTCTACTAGGGCCCATAGACATGTCGAGAATAGGTAAAAAACCCATCCCACTTCCCGAAGGTACTGCTTTACTCAGGCCAGCGTCAGGGGTTATAGGTATCCAAGGCCCCAAAGGGACCCTGTACCAGCCTGTCCATGATGCTATCGCGATAGCGGTAGATGAGGGTTCGATCACCTTGGCGAGGCGCACGAACCAAAAAGCCCATAAATCGCTCCACGGGCTGTACCGGGCTTTACTGGCCAATATGGTGACAGGCGTTTCAACGGGTTTTAAACAAACCTTGGAGCTGGTCGGTGTCGGGTACAAGGCGAGTGTACAGAAGCAAGTTTTGGAGCTGAGCTTGGGCTACTCACACGTTATTTACTTCGTGTTACCGGCAGAGGTGCATGTAGAAGCAGAGGCCACCAAGGGCAAAAACCCACTGATCCACTTGATGGGGATCGATAAAGCCTTGATAGGCCAGGTAGCTGCCAAACTCAAATCCCTCCGCAAAGTAGAGCCCTACAAAGGGAAGGGAGTACGCCTACTGGGCGAATATGTAAGACGTAAAGCCGGGAAAACAGCCACTAAGTAAGAGACAAGCTATATATGCTCATCAAGAACATCAAGGTTGCCAGAAGGTTGCGGGTTAGGCAACGCATTCGGAAACGTGTACACGGTACGGCAGAACGTCCTAGGCTATCTGTATACAAGGGCAACAAGGCCCTGTATACACAGCTCATCAACGACGATCAGGGGCATACGCTGGCGGCTAGCTCTTCCAAGAACCTATCTGCCCAGTCGGGTACGCGTGTAGAAAAAGCACGGGAAGTAGGGGAAGCGTTGGCTACCCAAGCGCTGGCATGCGGTATTCGGGAAGTGGTATTTGATAGATCCGGCTATATCTATCATGGGCAAGTACGGGCTGTAGCCGAAGGGGCTCGGGAAAAAGGCCTTCAGTTCTAGCGATAGCATTATGTTTCAAGATAAAAGAGCAATCAAGACCAGCGAGCTAAACCTAACCGAGCGGGTAGTCTCCATCAATAGGGTGACCAAAGTGGTTAAAGGGGGGCGTAATTTTAGCTTCGCAGCTGTAGTCGTGGTCGGTGATAAAAAAGGTGTAGTTGGGTATGGGTTAGGCAAAGCCAAAGAGGTGACCAGTGCGGTTACAAAAGGCGTGGAAGATGCCAAGAAGAATCTGATCAAGGTACCCATCTTGCGGGGTACAATACCCCATCCTGTACCTGGAAAATTTGGGGGTGGGAGAGTGATACTCAAGCCGGCTGCGCCGGGTACAGGTGTCATTGCTGGGGGCGGCGCCCGCATCGTGCTAGAATCTGTAGGTGTGCAAAATGTGCTCGCTAAGCTACAGGGATCTTCCAACCCGCACAATACGGTAAAGGCTACCTTTAACGCCTTAGCACAGCTGCGCGACCCGGTGACAGTAGCCAAACAGCGAACCATTTCGCTCGAAAAAGTATTTCACGGATAAACATGGCACAAGTGAAGATCATTCAAACCCGGAGTACCATTAATCGGCCTAAGCGTAGGGCACGTATGGTTAGCTTTTGTCGCTGAGGCC
>JBCBRR010000078.1:0-3316 GCA_039819605.1 Bacteroidota bacterium
AACTGTTCCTTCTCTACATCTTCCAGTAACGTCTCTTTGGCTTGGGAATATTGCTTTAGGTATCTGTAATTTTCTGTGTATAAATCGACGATTTGGTCTTTAATTCCCTCTTCTATCACTCGGTACGAACTACCATCCACATCCTGAAAAGATAAGCTAATGACAGGATACTGGCCTTGGCGCTTCATGACCGATGGATAGTCACTGATTGTTAGAGGCTTCAGTAGTTTGGCTTCTCCCCAGTCTAACTCAACTTCGCCTCCTACAAATAGCCTGCGGTTGAACGATTGCGTTTCAGGTAAAGGCTTGCCCTGGTCGTCTACTTCGATGGACAGGAAACATTTCAGCATGTCCATATTCAAACTTTTACCCCAACGGCGAGGACGGGTAATGAGCGATACTTCATCAGCACTCTCCAAGAATTCCTTGATAAACAAGCTCTTGTCTACAAATACATCACCCTCTGACAGCAGCTTAGCAAAACTTGACGTGCCTGTGCATATCCTTGGCCGCTCCCTAGAAGGCTCACAACGGCATAACAGGGTAGATGGGAAGCTAGGCCTCCCGCCAATCCATTGCCTATCCAAACGCAAAGCAGGTCTAGGCACCCTGACATAGTTGATACAAGCTCGGGTCCGTCCCTTATAATTAGCAGCTGTAGGGCGTGATGAGGCTGTTTCTTGAGCCATACCACCCATATAGGGGCTATGGCAACTCTGCAGAAATCCGCTACAGAGTAAAACTTGAGCAATGAATCTTTTGGTGTATGTGTACATGATTTTATCTGGCTATTCGATTAACTTATACGCTTATTGGAGATCTACTTGTTCATATTTCAAAACCATTTCTTGGCCACAGAAAGCTAGACATACTTGTAGCAAACGCCTCACATGGCTGTATGACTTAGCCTGAGCACTATATCCCTTATCTACCAGCATCGCTAACCCTGTTTCGGCCAACGGTGCCAGTTCTGCCACTTCCTTACCCAACTTATAATCCATCACCAGGGCTTGGTCTCCAAGATCTACCGTAGGGATTAACAACGTGTTATGCTGATAGGTCTCTAGTTCCAGATCATAATGGCCGACTAGGTTGATCAATAACCCCAGCATGAAGCCCTTGTGGATGGTATGAGCTTGCCAATAATCTAACGAGCTTAGGTTTGACGACTGAGACAACACTTCATGCATAGTCTCTGTAAAAGTCCCTACCTTACCCGCTGATAGAAGCTTCGCCAATTTTTTGTACGTAGATTCGTCTATGTGAAGCTTCTCATATACCCATGATAGCAACAGTTGCTCATAGAAATGACGCATTTCGTACGTGGGTATCGAAATGTCGTAGTCGTGTAGAATGCCAGGGATAGGAGGAACTGCATTCAGATAGCCACCAAAAACCAAGAGTTCATACAAATCACCAAACCCTAAGATGTCTTCGAAATCGACCCGATTCGGGACAGGTAGGCTAAATCTATTTCCAGATACCAGTTGCTGCAGATTGTATTGATTGATCTTAGAGTACGGCATCAAGTTGGCTAGCTGGTTTTCTTCGCGTTCGAACCAATAGCGTGCTAGTTTACCTCCATTAGATAAACAGCACATGATCGACCAGGGATTGTAAACCTCTTGATCCCCAAACGTATAGCCCTTATACCAACGCTGGATTTCTGACGGTGACGCAGAGATAGGAACTTTACGCAGCAATTCGTCCAGCTCTGATTGCGTGAACCCGTAGAAAGGTGAAAAGGTTTTGTTGAACAACGTATAGTGGCAGATACTATTGAGTCCAGAAGAAAAGATAGTAGTTGGGCATATTTTAAACACGCCTGTTAGTAGGCCCCGCTTGAGGTACTCATTTCCTTTTAGCGCGGGTCCCAAGAAGGATTCAAGTAGCTTGAAGACACGACTAGCATCCTTGGCGTTGTCTTTCCAGGTTAGGTAAGCATGGGCAATGGGAGCGTCATATTCATCGATGAGTATGTAGACAGGCCTCCTAAAATGATTATGCATCAGCTTGCTCAGGAAGCGAAGGCCATATTTCAGGTCTATTCCATCGAACTCGCCCTCAAGATACTTGCTTAACTTTTGCTGATCATAGTCTTCTATACGCCTGATGCGCTCAACATCTTGGATGCCTTGCTCTAGATAAGCATGCTCCCTATAGAGGAATGTAACTTTCTTTTTGAGGGCTTCTACTATTTCCTGATAGGAACTACCCTTCACATCCTTAAAATCTAGACTAATAACGGGGTACTCACCTTGATGCTGCATCGGTTCTGCATAGTTACTGATCTTTAAGGGCTTGAGTAGGCGGGTCTCTCCTGTGTCCAGCTCTACTTCCCCGCCAACAAACAGCTTGCGATTTGTAGACTGTTCTTGAGGTATCTGCCTACCTGCTGCATCCACTTCGATAGCTAGAAAACGCTTGAGCATGTCCATATTTAGGCTCTTACCCCAACGCCGAGGCCGGGTAATGGAAGTCACTTCATTACATTCGTCCAAAAATTCCTTGATAAATAGGCTCTTGTCTACAAATACATCACCCTCTAATAACAGCTCGGCAAAACTTGACGTACCTATACATATCTTCGGACGCTCGCTAGAGGGTTCACAATGGCATAACAGGGTAGATGGAAAGCTAGGCCTCCCGCCAATCCATTGCTTATCCAAACGCAAAGCAGGTCTAAGCACCCTGACACGATTGATACAAGCCCTGGGCCGTCCCTTATACTTAGCAGCTGTAGGGCGTGATGAGGTTAGTTCTTGGGCCATAGTGCCCAAATAGGGGCTATGACAACTCTGCAATAATCCACTGCAGAGGAGAATAGTGACAATGAATTGTTGGACGTATCTGTGCATGATTTTTCTCCTTTTGGTTTTTATCAAATCCCTTCAAAGTCCTATGCAAGCAGGGTAGTTTGAAGGCTACTCTCTCCTATAGATCTACACGTTCATACTGCGCGGCCATTTCCTTACCGCAAAAGGCCAAAGATACTTGTAGTATGCTCTTGACATGGCTGTGCATTTTGACTTGCGTACTGTACTTCCTATCCACGATCTGTGCTAGGCCCTTGGCTGCTAGTCCGGGCAATTCCTCAGCTTGCTGACCTATCTTGTATTCTAAGATCATCGCTTGGTCGCCGCCATACTTTACTTCAGGGATCAGCACCACATCAGGTCTTTCCAGAACGTTCTCACTCTCTGCAATGTAATAGTGCGATACGTTATTCAATATCCCCAGCATCAAGTGACTACCAGCTCAAGCTGGCAGTTTGCCAGACGCTTGGAAAGCAGATCAAAGATTAAAATTCTGAAAT
>JBCBRR010000079.1:0-3294 GCA_039819605.1 Bacteroidota bacterium
ATATGTAGTACTGTACATTGGTTATGAGACCCTCGCCAAAAATAGGTAGTAAAATGGTGGTCAGGATGAAGGAACCTAGGCTTTTGCCCAGTCTGGACCCAACCCCATCGACGGCCGCCTTACCCCTAATCTTCGACTCTTCGTCCAACGGGATGTAAGCCCGCTCTTTAGTAGGATCAAACAGTATGTATTTCGAAGCTTTGATAAATACCACATTACCTAACCCAAATAACACTGCCAAGCCTATTGGCGTAGTGCCTAAAAGATGGGTTACACCCGTTAGCGAATCCTGGAAGTACAAGAATGAGAAAAACAAGATAGTGGCTACGAGGGCTACAAAAGGGGTTACAGATGCCGCAAAACGCCAGCCCCGATTCATAATGGGTGCGGATAAGAATAGTACAAAAGAGAGCGATACAATCCCTCCATAGATACCCTGGTCGCCATAGATAGAGGCAGAAATGGTCTGATCTTGCGTGGCGTCTATAAGGGCTTTGATCTGCGCCTTCCATACAGATTCGAAAAGGCTTACTACCATACCATAAGCAATCACTAGTGTGGCGATAAGGGCCAAATAGCTAGACTTGGATAGAAACTTAAAAGACTCTAAAAAAGACATTTTGGCCTTTTTCTTTTTAGGAGCGTTGGGCTTTGGCTCTATCTGATAAAGCGCAGGATTCTTTTTCATGTCACGCGTAAAAACGGTGTACACAAGCAAGATAAAAGCGATCAGGTACGTAGCAACGCCTAACAATACCTCAAATTGGGACTTGAACATTTTCAGCGAAGTACCCGCAATGATCAACCCTATGCTAGAACCCAAAGACAAAAAGCTGTAGAACCTTTTGGCTTGCTTAACGTCGGTGATCTCGTTGACAAATGTCCAAAACGTAATGCCTAAGGCGAACGTACCCCAAGCTTCGGCATTCACATAGAATAAAGCCAACGGCCAGTATCTAACGCCTTCCCACAAACCTAACAGCTTAGGGAACTGCTGCTCTAGCTGATCGGCCAGGCTATTGAGCATAAGCCGGTCTAGGTTGGGTACCAAAAAGAAATAGGAGATCCCGAAGAAAATGAGGAAATAGCCTATGACTACCTTAAAGCGCGCATCGCGATCGAGGGTTCTGCTGAGCTTTCCATACAGAATAGTGAGCAGGATAATAAAGGGTAGCACTCCCACCAGCTTCAGGTAATAGATAAGCTCCGCTCTAGCGTTGTTCAGGATAAACATGTCTTTTAGGCTCCTCAGTACAGAGTAGTTAAAAGATATCATGAAGAAGATTAAGACGAGCGGTATAAACTTGCGCAGCTCGTTGCTGTATATGGGAAATAAAATACTACGGATCTTACCCAAGGTCTGGGGTTCACTATTTTTCATGGTTGCTTGTGTGTATGGTTGTTCTGTATGTTTTAGATATACTCATCATTGCTCGGATTCCTCAGCCTGCTTGGTCATGTACTTAACCATCCCCTCTCGAGTAGGTTGCATGGCTTCTTGACCCTCTTGCCAATTGGCAGGGCAAACTTCTCCGACATGCTCTACATGGTGCCACATATCGATGGTACGGAGCGTTTCGGCAATGTTACGACCTAGTGTAAAATCATTGGCCAGTGCATGCCTGATGATGCCTTGCTTATCGATGAGAAAAGTAGCTCGGTAAGCAATGGGTACTCCGTCAAAAATCAAATTCTCTTTCTCATCATAGTCCCATTCGCCCCCCAACACGCCATAATTTTGAGCAATGGTCTTAGCCGTATCCGCAACTAGGGGATACGTGACTCCCTGAATGCCTCCCTGATTTCTGGGTGTATTCAACCACGCTAGGTGGGTCTCTTCTGTATCTGTAGAGCAGCCTACTACGGCTACGTTACGCTGCTCAAATTCGCCCAAGACGTCTTGAAAAGCGATTAGCTCGGTAGGGCAGACAAACGTAAAGTCTTTGGGATAGAAGAAGAAAACGATTTCTTTTTTACCTAGAAACTGCCCCAAGGAAAAGTCTTGGACAACTTCTTGCCCATTAACCACGGCAGCTGCTCGGAATATGGGTGCTTTTTTACCTATCAGTGTCATAGCTCGTTACTCGTGTATTTGGACCTGTACGTTAGGGGTGCGGCTTAGCCTGCCCCCACAGGTTATTGGATAATATAGATATATGAGCCGCTTTGTGGACCCAATAGCAAAGCTAAGCGGATACGCCTTAGAAAACAAATAAAATGCAGCAACTTTGTTATTCAAACAGAAGATTTCCCTATGCTGATACCTACCCTGTCTACCATCCTAGCCACGGCTTTTTGGGGGGCTAGCTTTGTACTCACTAAGCTGGCGCTACAAGAAATGCAGCCTACCACTTTTCTCTTCTGGCGGTTTCTGATAGCCACCCTCAGTATGCTGCCCAGCCTGGCAACGTATGGCGGCTATCTGAGGCAAAAAGCTCTCGTACAAGGTGTCCAGTTAGGCCTACTGCAAGTAGGACTTATGTTTCTCCAAACGCTGGGATTACAAACCCTCTCCCCTTCCCTATCGGCTTTTCTATCTGGGTTTTTCATCGTATTCGTGCTGTTTATAAAGTTTATTACGCAGGGACGCTTACCGGGCCAGGTAGATGTGCTAAGTACATTGACCTGTCTAGCCGGGCTGGCTCTGCTAACGCACAGCTACGGTCTGGTGTGGGAAATGGGTATCTTATACACGCTTGGGGGTGCCTTTTTCGTGGCGCTGCACACGTATTTGCTAGATACCTACATCGCGGATACACATGTGACGGCACTCACTTTCGTGCAGATGCTCACGCTAGCCCTATTTGCAGGTTTTACATCGCTTTGGCCAGGTAATGGTATACACTTGCCTGTACAAATAGCGAGCTGGGGGGCCATTCTGTTCTGTGGCACTTTCAGTTCCAGCATAGCTTGCTGGCTACAAGCATCCGCCCAGAAGCATTTGGGAGCCTTTAAAGTAGCGATGATCTTGATGTTAGAGCCTGTATTTGCTACGGTGTTTACGTACTGGGTATGGGCGGAGCCACTGGACGGGTATGCCTATCTGGGCATGGCCCTAATGATAGGTGCTGTAGCCATTATCAACAGGCGGATCGAAGCCCTTACCTAAGGGGCTTTTTATATTATTTTTGTACCCAAAAGCACTGGTATCACCTAACTATGTACAGCCTTTCACAACAAGGACCCGCCATTGGCACAGGAGACTTTGCGGAGTTGATAGCCGGGGGAATTTTTGTTGACAAAACGCTCCTAATCAAAGAGCTCCTCACAAATAACGCGGCAGCCTTGCTCATC
>JBCBRR010000080.1:0-3293 GCA_039819605.1 Bacteroidota bacterium
GTGCATGCGTGACTTGTCCATGTTTTGTCGTAGTTTTGGAAACGAAGATATGAACTATATCGACAAGTAGGAAGAGAACCGCCCTACTGACGCTGTAGGCCATTAAGCTTCTTCCACAACCCCAAACACACCTGCCCCCACTTTGCCCAGGGAATTCCTCGAGTACCTCAAACCCTATCGCAACGTTTTTGGCCTACTCATCGTACTGACGCTAGCTACAGGTGTCTTAGGACCCAGCAGGCCACTGCTCATCCAACATGCCTTGGACGATTATGCAGCTCTAGGCGATTATTACAGACTCATACGCTTCATCGTGGGGATGCTAACCCTATTGGTGATACAGATAATCGTTGAGTATTATCTGGCTTATCTCTCTGACTGGCTCGGTCAACACGTCGTCAGTGACCTCCGCATAAAGCTCTATAACCATACCATCCGGCTGCCAACTGCTTTCTACCACAAGACACCTGTCGGTCAATTGGTCACCAGGAATGTATCCGATATGGAAGCCCTCGCTAACGTGTTTAGTGAGGGGCTGGCTACGCTACTTGCCGACCTATTAAAGCTGGGGGCTATGGTGCTATTCATGCTGTATATAGACTGGCAGCTAGCGATATGTACGCTCGCTGTACTTCCCTGCTTGTATGGGACACTATTCTTGCTAAAAAAGAAGCTGCGCTCGGTCTACAAGCAGCTGAGAGATGCGTTAGCGCAGCTGAATTCTTTTGTACAAGTACGCCTAACAAACATGAATATAATACAAATATTTAACAGGGAACAACGGGACTTGCTACAGTTTGATGCGCTCAATACTACGTACAAAGATGTCCACAATAGATCCATAGGCTACTATGGGTTGTACTTCCCGATGTTGGAGATGATACGCGCCATTAGTATTTGCTGCATGTTTGGGTATGGTACGTACAGCCTCTTGGGTGGTCACCTCACCTTGGGAAAAATAACTGCCTTCTTAATGTACATTACCATGTTTTTTCGCCCACTTTACTATTTGATAGAACGGTTTAGTACGTTGCAAATGGGGCTAGCCAGCATGGATAGAATCAGAAGTTTACTGAGCGACCAGCAGCCGTTAGCCAACCAGGGCGTATATGTGCCTAAAACCTTGCTGGGCGATATTCAGTTTGAGCGCATATGGTTTGCCTATCAGGATGCGCATTATGTACTCCAGGACATTTCTTTGCATATCCCAGCGAAGCAATCGGTGGCCATTGTAGGGGGGACCGGTGCGGGTAAGTCGACGCTCGTCAGTTTACTAACCCGATTTTACCATCCGCAACAGGGCCGGATCTGCTTGGATGGTGTCGATATTAAGGAGTATGAGTTGCATGCGTTGCGGAAACATATCGGCTTGGTACTGCAAGACGTTTTTCTGCTTTCGACCAGCATACATAACAACATTACCCTCTACAATGAGGACATTTCTCGGGCCCAGGTCATAGAAGCAGCTCGTCTCTTGGGTATACACGACTTTATCCAGCACCTTCCTGACACCTATGACTATGAAGTACAAGAAAGGGGTATGGTGCTCTCGACGGGGCAGCGACAATTGCTGGCTTTTGCACGTGTTTTGGTCTATAACCCATGCATATTGATTTTGGACGAAGCCACGGCTTCTATGGATACGGCTACAGAAGCCTTGATTCAGCGGGCTACTACCCAAGTGCTACGTAGTCGGACAGCTATTATCATAGCCCACAGACTAGCCACCATTCGGCATGCCGACCAGATTGTGGTCTTAGACCATGGCAAAGTCTGTGAAATAGGGACACATGCCTCTTTATTAGCTAAGAAGGGTACGTACGCTGCTTTGTACAAGGCACAGTATGCAGGTACAGATGCGTAAAGGCAGCAAGTAGACATTCACCATCATGTTGGCCACCTAGCCAGGGCTCGTTGTAGTCTATCGTTAGCTTCCCGTAGGGTTGCTTCCGATACACCATAGGAAATACGTACACAATGTGGCTCTCCGAAAGTAGCCCCCGGTATTAGGCTAACGTGCGCGTTTGTGAGCATATAGGCACAAAAAGCGTTTGTATCATGCATTGTAGGCACTCCTACTGCCTTATCCAAGTAGTAGCGTACATCTGGGAACAGGTAAAAAGCCCCCGAAGGTACATGAAAATCAAATCCTGGCAACGCTTTAAACAACTGTACAGCCAGGTCACGTCTTGTTAGATACAGGTCTCTAATACGCCCTATGGATATCTCATCTTCCGTCAGTTCTAGGGCAGCCAAAGCTGCGCGCTGGGCAATCGTGTTAACTCCACCGGTCAGCTGACCTTGTAGTCGGGTACAGGCCTTAGCCAGCCACTGGGGGGCGGCCATATATCCTACACGCCACCCCGTCATGGAAAAACTTTTGGAAAATCCATTGACGGTAACGACCCGATCTACCATGTTGGGTAGCGACCCTATGCTGGTATAACCATCTACAAAGCGAATGTATTCATATATTTCATCGGCTATCACAAGGACCTGGGGGTGGGGTTGCAATACATCAGCTAGGGCTTCCAGGGAGGTTTTGGAGAAAACCAGGCCTGTGGGGTTACAGGGTGAAGAAAAAAGAAGGGCTCGGGTACGCGGGGTCAGGGCTGCTTGCAGCTGTTCGGGGGCAGGTTCAAAGTTGTGTTTCGGGCTGCCTTTGAGAAATACAGGCTTAGCGCCTGTCAGCTTTACCAGGGAGGCGTAGGTGGCCCAATAGGGTGTATATATAACGATTTCATCGCCTGGATTGAGGAGGGATAGCAATACATTAGCTAGGGCTTGTTTAGCACCTGCAGACACCACGATGTTTTCTGCTTCACAGGGAATGTGATTGTCACGGCGTAACTTGTTGGCGATGGCTGTTCGCAGGTCGGCGTAGCCTTCTATAGGGGGGTATTTGAAGTAGTTACCGGCATCGATAGCGTTTTTGGCTACTTGTTGTATGTGTGTGGGGGGTGTTCCAACGGGTTCTCCTATGCCCAAGTCACAGATTTTGTAGCCTTGGGCTTTAAGTTGTTGGGTTTGTTGATAGATGGCTAGGGTGCCTGATTGGGGTAGGGATTGGATACGGTTAGCAGGTAGAAGGGGCATAGGTTTTGAAGATAGATGTAGGTAAAGTAGTAGGGACGGATGTAGGGGTTGCCTTAAGATAACACGAAGATAGGATATAATAGGGAGAGGGGTGTTGGGGGCTTCGTTACTTTTTTCCTGTGATGAAAAAAGTAACCAAAAAAATCACCCGCGATTGTCAGATTTGGCTAAAAGACCTTCGACAAGGGCTAAACAGC
>JBCBRR010000081.1:0-3286 GCA_039819605.1 Bacteroidota bacterium
AACAGCCTCGAGCTCCCTAGGCTACATTCACCTCTTTGGATAAGAATGTGTCTAGGCTGCAGGGTTTGTAGCGACCATCTCTCGCCCCCGCCATTCAGCGAATATAGGCTCTGTAGAGGAAGGCAAGGAAGGCTTCTAAAAAGAGCGCCAAGGTAGTTTAGTTTGCCTAGTAAGCTAGTGATTAGTCTATGGCCGAGGTTAGTACTAGTGAGGTTAACCCCATGTAGTCAGCATCTGTGGCTGAAGTGAAATAGGAGACTTAGGAAGTTACCTAGCACTAGGAAGCAGTGTCTGATGTTGGGAAGAGTGTGGGTTAGTTTATAGTTAGACGTAATAATAGCAGGTGGGCAACTTGTTAGAAGAGGGCCTGTGATCATTGGTTAACCTAATAGCGTGGTGCCTTCAATGGGGCTGTGCGAAGTGGGTTAGACCTAGCTGATGGTTACGGTATGGGAGGGTATCTTAGAGGGTTACGATATCCCGAACCCTTGCTGGTAACCAAGCAGGATACTGAGTTCTACAAGGGAATTCATCTATTAGATAACAATAGACTGTAGTAACATTGTGGTGGAAATGGTAGTTTTGGGTGTATAGCTAGAAATTATAGGGGATAATAGTGGTTTAGTAAAGTAGCCCAATAGGATAATGTATCCTAGGATGAGTTGAAGTAGGCTCTCAACCATCAAAGAGAAGCCTACTGGGATGAGTTATAATAATATTTAGCTCATGTCATAGATCATACGGGTGCAGAGATAGCAGAAGATGGCAGAGTAGCTATCAATGGTATCCTGCATTAGCCCTATGAGCTTGGCAACTACATGCAGTAACTCCGCAGTTTGGTGAACCCCGCTAACAGGCCAGCCTTGAAATAAATGTTTCATAGGATTTAGTCTAGAGGGGAAATGCCATCTATGGATTGGGTACCTGGGACTGTAGAGTCTAACAATATAGAAGTAGATAAGTAGAAGTAGTTTTTGTAACTTTTTAGGACCAAGTGTGTCGACTGGAAGGGACATTTGTATATGCCAATGTTCTTTGAAGGTAAACTAGTTGCTGCAATCTTCGATCCAGGAGCAGAATGCACTAGTATTACCACCGGTTGCCTGTAGAGGCGCGGCTTGATGAATCGAATGGATACATCTCTGAACCTTACGTTCAGTACTGCAGACGATTCTGAGTCTGTATCGCCAGGTTTACTACACCATGTTAGGTTGTGTATTCCTCCATTGGCATGCAGCGTGTCTCATCTATTTGTGACTAAGAGCAACAGCTACGATATTCTGGTTGGGCTTGACGTCATCAAATATTATTAGATGCGTATGGACATTAGTGCAGAGATTTTCCAGTTGTTATCTCGAAACTCCGGATACCGGATAACAGTTGGTATCATCCCTCGTCCTGGCTCAGAAGGCGGTCCTGAGGTGGATTGTTCCTATAACGACTTTGCTAGTTGGCATAGGAAGTTCACCATGACCCGAGCAGTGGATGTGGTAAAGGGGTTGGATCACATTCGGTTTGATAAACCTCCAGCCAAGAAGGCGACTTAGGCTTACTTGGGGGGGGTAGTTACTCCAGCAGAAATGGAATTGAGTGAGGTTTCTTCGGTAGAGTGTGCCAAGATTCCTCAGGAGTATACTACTAGTGTGAGTCCTCCATTTTAGGTCTCAAGTGATGAGGTTACTAGCGCCGTGAGCACACTGTTTGGTTAAGGGGAAGGGCTAAGTTAAGGGGTTTGTTGCGGATCTGAAGGAGAGCATCGTGCCCAAGTATGATTTTTTGTAGGATTTATCTAGATCTAGATTAGACATTTCGGTGGGTTTTTATTTATAGTAATTATCGTTAACGAGTTAGATTCCCGATTTGTATTTTGCACATCGTTATTCTTTTGAGTGGGAAGAGTCTGTAGTTCTTAGGTAGGCATTAGGTCTGGGGGTACCTTAGGCTCATTTTCTACCTAGTATCTTGCAAGATGTTGCTGAAGATCGTTTGAGTATTAAGAATGAGGAAATCAAGGATGCGGTAAGACACTTTAAAATTTCTCCTAAGGGAGATATGCTCCCTAACATGGAAGAATTGGTGTAAACTGCCCGGTCCTTAGATAAGGAATGTTATCAACGACAATAGGAACAACGAATGTAGGATTCTAGGTAGTTCTTTGAGTCCTTAGGGGGAGTAGGTGAATGCCCTTACTCTATAGCTGAGTTAGCTTCGTTGGCTTCTTCTACTACGGATCGTAAGGAAGATGTAACGATACAGGCTAACGTAAGTTAATACTGTAAGTTTTGTGGGATACCCGAACATGAGGTTCCAGAGATGCTGGAATACACGTCTTATCCATTAGGCCCTGGTAGTGCTGGATGGAATCTTTATAAAACAGGGTAGTCAAAGAAGTAAACAGTGGATGAAGATGAAATTGCGGCTATACCGGAGTATACTAAATTCTCTGATTTAAGTGCTGTTGCCACTAGTGGGGATGTTGGTGAATATGCCGATATTGCCCTAGACAAAGGCCCCGCTCCCTAAGGTGCAGTCTTAGAAGGGATGGATCGCCCTGACTATGGAACCGCCGAAGAGGCTGAGGCTTGGGAATGGCTTAAGGAAAGGGGTTTGGATACGTATGCCATCTTTGATGACTTAGACGTATGTTTGTGGGTCCCTCGGTTTAAAACTATCAGTGTTAAGATAGGTGAACTAGGGAAGGGCACTCATTTTTATTTCCAGTTCTATCGTATGATCTATAATTATAGGAACTGTTTCGCGTGGACACCAGCAGATATTGGTTATACAACTGCGGGGAACTTTGATATCAAGGTCAAGCCTGGCTAGGGGCCAGTAAGAGACAAGCCTAGAAAGTTAAACTTCCAATAAGAGAAATGGGTGAAAGAAGAAATGGATGGACATGTGTAGAGAGGAAAGTTTACTCCAGTGGAATCTCCCTGGGCTACCAAGGTTAAGCTAGTTATCAAGGATCTGAACAGTTGGATTAACCTTTATCGTATGACGATAGCGTACTGGCGTGTCAATAAATGCATCACACCTGATGCATTTCCAGTTCCGAATATTATGGGGATTAAGTCTAGAGTAGGAAAGTCCACACTCTTTTCGATTGCGGATGCACGCGGGATGTACTATTAGATTCCGGGGACGGAAGCAGCTACATAAATTTTGGCGGTGATTCTGGGGCATGGGTTGTTTGGGCCGTTATGTCTACCATAGGGAGTATGTAATGGGCCAGCAGTCTGCCAACGTATCGCAACCTCAGTGTTTGCGGAGATACTTCATGAAG
>JBCBRR010000082.1:0-3192 GCA_039819605.1 Bacteroidota bacterium
TATGTTGTGCGGCTATACATGTAGGGTAGGCGTGCTTCTGGACGGTATCTGTTACCACAACGCCGGGCATGGCTTGCAGATCCTGAATAACCCCTGCCAAGGTAAAGTCCTGGGCCAGCTCAACATTAATAGCTACAGCATGGGCACGTAGCGTAGGGATCCTGACCGCCGTGGCGGTTATCGGAAGGGTAGGGGCTTCTAGTATTTTCTGGGTTTCATCGACCAGTTTCTGCTCTTCCTGGGTGTATCCATCTTCCAGAAAGTCGCCAATGTGGGGTATAACATTTTGGTCAATGGGGTACAGGTAGGCCTGGTGTGCAGACGATGCTAGCCCACTGCGTTCTGCCATAAGTTGGTCGACGCCTGCTTGACCACTGCCACTGACGGCTTGATAGGTGGCTATCACCAATCGTTTTAACCCATAATGGCGGTGCAGAGGTGCCAAGGCCATAACTAGGCTAATGGCAACGCAGTTGGGGTTAGCGATCAGCCGATCTGTTGGAGATAGCAGACGTCCATTCACTTCAGGTACGATCAACTTCCAATCGGGGTGCAGACGCCAAGCGGCAGAATTATCGACCACAACTGTACCTATAGCTGCGAAGCGAAGGGCCCAATCCGTAGCCACTGCTGCATCGGTCGCGAAAATCGCTATCGTAGGTTGTTCCTTGACGGCAGTCGGGAGGTCTATGAGCTGATAGGACTGGTCAGCTACCCGAGCCTGTTGCCCGGCGGAGGCTGCTGAAGCGACGAGTAGCAGCTCCTCGTGGGGGAACTTGCGCTCTTGCAATAGAGTAAGCAGTGTCTTGCCTACCAGTCCCGTAGCGCCGATAATGGCCAATTTCATACACGTAATGGATCAGTAGACTGCCCTAGAGGTCGGGTCATGATCAGAATATGGAGGAGCAACGCATGGCTGGTATATCTGCATACCGGATCGATAAGGGTCTAGATGTCACGGTTCAGTTTGCCGGTTGTTTGATTAGGGCGTACATATTTGCCAAAAATATGCCGAGTGGCAAGAGCCATGCGGCGATGGGCAAGCACATGGCCAAGTAGGTATCCACCTGCAACCCTGCCCAAAAAGACAGACCCATGGATACCAATAGCTGTATACTTAGCCCCACGTACGCGAGGTAGTTATTGAGCGGCGGCCTTGGTTTTGAGCAGCGGCTTTTCTGACTCTGTTTTTCCCTTGAAGAAACTTCCATGATTTTCCTGAGCGGCAGCGAGCACATTCTGTGTCGTATGCACCTCCATCTTACACTTGCCGTTAAATTTCGCACCCTCTTCAAATACCAGTTTAGGGGTGACAATATCCCCTTCGACGACGGCCGTAGCCTTGAGAATGAGCAATCCCGTTATTTCCAGCGTGCCCTCTACCGAGCCAGCCACTTCTGCATGTTGGGCCGTAATGGTCCCTTGGACAAACGCAGTGGTGCCCAACACGACCTTGGCTTTGCTCGTGATACCCCCTACGACTTTCCCTTCCACACGCAGGTTCCCTGACGTCTTGAGGTTGCCTTCTAGGTGGGTGTCTTTACCTATGATATTGCTCGAGTTATTATTATGATTCATCGCTTCTGAAGCTTTGCTTTTATGGGTTGTAAACATGTCTGTAGGTTTATTATACGCAAAATTGAATCACATCTTCTGGATTCATAGCATTCCCTTTATACCAAATTTCAAAGTGCAAATGAGGCCCTGTCGATAAATCGCCCGAGTTGCCTATAATGGCAATCACTTCGCCCAGACGCACCAGGTCCCCTATTTTTTTAAGCACTGTCGCATTGTGTTTGTAGATAGACAGCAGATTCTGGCTATGTTGCACAACGATTACCCAGCCCATTTGGATATCACACGAGGCAAACACGACCACGCCATCTGCTATGCACTTGATAGGTTCTTTATCTCGCGCGACGATATCCACACCATAATGTCCCGTTTTGGGTTCAAAGGGCATGGTGATCACACCGTCAATAGGTCTGAAGAAAAAGAGCGACTTCAAATCATCTTCGATCTGATGACGGGCAGCCAGCCAGTTTGACGTCGGGTGTTCGAATTCATCACGGAGTGCCACATCAGCCTCTTTAAGTGCATCTGATGGATAGCCAGCCTCTGCAGTGAGTGTCTCAGTTGTGGTCTCGGGTGTGCCTGATGCTGCCGTTTCTAGCGTGTAGGTAGGGTCTTCTTGACCCTCAATGACACACTGGATAAGTTCGATAAACTTAGTTTGCTGCGCAGTTTGTTCGTCCAAACTATCGACAGCTGCAGATAATTGCAACAGTTTCCGTTTGTTTTCCTGCTCTAAATAACTGGGGTTGAGCCAACGGGCCAGCAGGCTACAAGAAAATAGCAGTCCGATGCCCAGCGCGATAAGCAGTATGATGACTGCGAGCGCAATGAGTTTAGCATAGTTAAAATGTACAGCGGCGCGTTCTGCTAAGTTAGCTTCGTTACGGATGACCAGCTGATAGCGGTGGGTGAGCCAGGTGGGGAATATTTTTTTGGACATGGGTTTTGCGCTGCAAGCTTGGGCTAAGAACGCACACATGGGTTAAAAAACCTAACGGGCGTCTTGTGCCTGACGCATCTCTTCAAGTTGCGTAGTTTTACAGGGATATCATGTTATCTACGCCACAGCCAGCAGCCCTGCATGGCATGCCGCCACTGAATCTGCCCACTTTTCAGCACAAACTGCTCTACAGGGGCCATGTGCATCATATTTTCGATGTGGTACGCAAAAAATACGTGCAGCTGACCCCGGAAGAGTGGACTCGCCAGCACTTCCTGCACTATCTGATTCAGGCATTGGCTTACCCCAAGTCGCTGATCCGTTTAGAGCGCAAGATGGTCGGCCATGATCTGCGGCACAGGCCTGACATTGTGGTTTATAATAGGATGGGAGAGCCCCATATGTTGGTGGAGTGTAAAGCTCCGCATAGGGTTATTGATACGAAGATGGTATATCAGTTAGTTCGCTACAATGCGCGGTTGCGGGCGCGGTTGTTGGTGCTTACCAATGGCATGGTGCATTATTGTTGGGAGGTAGCTTATGCACCTTTTTGTCAACGTGTTTTAGCAGGGGTACCGGCGTTTGGTGGGGGTGGATAGAGGGGCTTCGTTACTTTTTTCTTATGATGAAAAAAGTAACCAAAAAAATCACCCGCGATTGTCAGATTTGGCTAAAAG
>JBCBRR010000083.1:0-3178 GCA_039819605.1 Bacteroidota bacterium
TGAAAGGACTTCAAACTTCAGAGTATTCCCTCGTGATATATACTTGGATGCTTGTCGTTTCTTTTACCCCGATTCAGTAATGTATACATTCTATGCCTATGCTGGAGATAGCCGCCGCAAACGCAAAGGTCTTCGCATAGATTACTTCATGGTTGATCGCCGTTTGTAAGACAACCTGAGAGGTTTTTGGGTTGATGAGTCATCCGTAGGAAGTGATCACTTGTTACTTGGTATTGACTCGGTCTTCCCTAACCCATCCCCCTCCTGAGTCTCCTTGTGCTGTATCAGGTAGTGATGTCTAGTAAACGTCATTCATACTTCCCCGCTCGCAACCAGGAGGGAAATTCGCCCCAGAGGGATATTCCCATCATTGATCTTACCCAACCACGAGATCCGTCTACACCCGTCCGTCTTCGGTCCAGTGCTTCGTCTTCTCGTCAATAGTAGTTGTCATAGGAACTAGAGGATTTCCATGCCACAGCTCCCTTCATTATACCAGATATCCCCGGTTGGTTGGTAATATTACAACCCCAGGATAAGTGCTAGACTTGTTAATAGTCTGGATTCATGGTTCATGCCATGAAACGAAATGATCGCAGGAACTCTTGGACCCCGATCTGTACTTTGTGCTCAGGTCTTTACAACAAGCTCTAATGCACACCCTATGCAAACACTCCGCCTCAGGCTTCATAGCGTCGTCGTTGTGGTTGTTTGTACCATCTCTGGGCTTTCTTTTAGAACAGTTTATTTTGCTAGACTCTTCTTGCCCTTCTTTTCTTTGAATTCATTAAGAATTTTTCTTTTTGAAACCCACAAAGAAGCATGTTTGTGGGGTATTGATGTTTTCTTTTCTTTCCGTAAGTCGTGACAGGCATAGTATACTTTTTACTATATAGATTTTTATGCACCCCCGAGCACAAACATGTTTGTGGGGCCCCCTTTTGTCAGCATTGCTTTCTTACCCCAAGGTATTGGGTTGTTATTTTTAACCCCTCGTACTCAGACTACAGGTGATTTTCTTGTGTCAGGAGACAGCAAGGTTTTAAAAAATTCTCCGGTTACCAAGGTAATTAAGCTTTGTTGCTATGTTTTTGTCCTCTTTATTTCCTTCTCTATTTTCTTATTCTTAGGTTCTAGGACTAGGAAAAGAAGATACATAATAGTATCCAGAAAGTCGGAAAATTAGGAGGCTTAGAAAAAGAAGATGCATAATAGCAGCATCCTGAATAGCTCGTGCTCTTCCGCAGATGGATAGCAACGAGATCTAGGAAATATCAAATGCATTAGATCGATCAATGAGATAGATCATGCAAGAGATGAATAGAGAAATAAATCATGTATATGATTCAAAGCTCTCAACTCTCTAGTCTTTCTATGAAGGATAAGAGCAGCTTGCAAAATACCCCTTGTACGGGTATGTTTCCTCAAATAACGAGGCCCAGATGCGTCAAGATATCCAGGTGTACCAAAAAGTTCCTCCTTCTCGGTTGCGAACTGTTTGGGCTGATACTCTTTAGGGAGTCTTCACAGCTTCGGATAAACTGACAAGACTCCGATAGGAACATGGACATAGAGTAATCTAGTACACAGTCCCCGAAGCGGGGTGGGAAACCTAGATTAGAGAAGCTCGAGAGATATTGAGTCTTCTTGAAGCTAGGGTAGCTCTCCTTGATCTTCTTATCCTTTCCAATGGATATGGAGATACCAAAAGGGATTTAACGAGCCAAACCCCCCTGACATAAGATACTGTCGACAAACTTTACGCCTTCATGTGGAAGTCAGCAGGGTTGCACCCCAGAAGTTTCTAGTTTTTAGCCCCCTTTTAAGGAAAAGTATCTAAGGAACGTTCCTGGATAGGTTAACCAGAAGAATGACCAGATTTTAGAAAAAGAAGATGCATAATAGTAGCATCCACCCCAGATCCTAGATAAAGAAGACACATATGAGTGTCCAGAATCGTACACCCTAGATAAAGAAGATGCATAATAAAGCATCCTGAGTTAGACTTGTTCTTTTCTTACTTTGTCTTTTATTAGGCTTTTTCTTTCTTTTCCTAAGGCGGAACTGAAGAAATTGTCTTTCTCAAAACACCTCCTTGTCATTGCAGTTTCAATGAAATGACAGATACGGTGCCTGAAATCGTAATCCCCCCCGATGCATTCAATCGAATGTCGATCCCCGAACGTCAGGAATTTGAAGCAAATTTCGGCGATGGGACCAGATGGGTAGAGATGCTGATGATGCGCGCCGGCATGTCTGCCCAGTATTAGTAGAACCTCAAGTCTTGGTTCATACATACCCCGTACGAGCCTGCAAAGACTTTGAGGGACCAGTTCTACACCCGAATCTCCCGAGAGCATGGGTATGATATCTTCTGCCTGCTCCGAGATAACCCCTTTCATGTTTCACAAGGAAACGCATGCATTGCGATCGGCGTTCCCAAGTGGATCGTGATGCATCTCCTCCGAGTAAGGAGTTACCCCCGATGGGAGACTGGAAGTCTTCGCTTCCAGAGCTCAGAGGAAGGATAGTATGTCCTTTCTAAGTTGGACGTCCTCCGCAAATAAGAAGGTCATAAATTCACCTTCGAGAGTGACGAACGCAACCCGAAACCACTAGGGTGGTTGTTACCTCTCCTGGATAGCGTACAGTTAACCCAGGAACAGAAGTAGGCTGCTGACTCCGTGGCCTAGCGTAGGAGGGATTCCCTTGGGCAGCGGACCTATCCTAAATGGAATAGGGACAGGGTTTCCTAAGCGGCTGCCTCTGGATCCGTAGCACAACCCTCTTAGTAGACGGTTGTTCGGACCCAGAAGTCCCTAGCCCCTCTAAGGGTACAGTCTCAGCCAGCTGTCCCTATGGGCCCTTCTAAGCCTCAGAGGCATACAGTAGCTGTGGCCTCCCCGGCCTAGGTTTCGACCTAGAGGAGACCTACTTCTGCTCCTGCTCCTGCTGCTTCGGCTGTCCCAGATTTGAAAAAACCCTCTGTTCCTGTTTACTCCTAGGTTTCGACCTAGTAGAGGAATCTTCTTTCTGCTCCTGCTGCTTCTATCCCTGAGGCAACAGGATCTTCCCCCGATACCTTTCCTATACCAGCCCCTTGGGGCCGATCGTCACCTCTGGTTTAACCCGCTCTTTCCCAAACTCCCTCTGTCTTCCTTGCTACGGGGAAGCAAGG
>JBCBRR010000084.1:0-3094 GCA_039819605.1 Bacteroidota bacterium
TCAGGCATAAGCTTACGTATTTGGGTTTAACTAGCACAAAAGTAAACTAAAAACGACAGGGGACACGACCTAGTAGCACTTTGTTAATCTCTTTCTCTGGTTCTTTGGGCTTCAAGCTCCTTTTCTTGAATAGGTCTTTGAACTCGATGGGGGTCTTTACCCACTGTAATCGTTCTTCACGTTGGGCAAACTGGTCTTGACCTTCTACTTTCTTCTGCTCATTCAGCTTCAAGTGACATTCGATTACCTCCACGGACATGGGGGCTTCGCCTAAGAAAGAAGGCATCTCTTTGAAGTGAGGGGCCTGGTAATGGGATCTGAGCAATGCTTGCATCTCTGCCGCAGGTAATACGGGTGGCGGCTCTGCTTGAATCCTCTGATGTAGTTTGACTTTTAAGTCGGCTTGCACTTCTTTAAAAAGTCGGTTTTGTACAGGAGCCTGATGGGGAAACACGTATCTGCTGAGTCTATCTGCTACTTTCTCTCCGCTTAACCACGCTCGCATCGCTTTCACTAGGACGTCAGGCTCAGGTTCTGCAGACCTTGGTGTAGTAGTTCCATGCCTAGGAGCAAGACAGCATATCCATGATGGAGTAGGAGTCTTGGCAGGTTGGGCCTGAGTGCCTTGCTTGCTCTTGCGATAAGCTTCTTCTGATTGCTGGAATGCATAAACTTGGCTTTCAAAATCGCTTAAGTAGCTCAAGGCTGTGCAGGATGACTGTTTTCGAGAATTTTCTCTCTGTTCTTGTTTGGCTACCGTCAATAAGCCCTCAAAAGTGGCCTCTATGACATCCTGATCCGTGTTCCATAGGCTCAGCTCAGTCAGTGATTTAAGTTGTTCAATACTTGCTGATCTCGTCGATTTGTGTAACGCAAGCATGGTTAGCTGACTGACAATTCCATATTGCAGTGCCTTGCAACCTTCTGGATATTCTCTCTGAAGTATACTGGCTTCTTGTTGTACTTCTTCAATCTGATCTTGGAATTTGGCCCATGAATATGCATCACATAGAACAAGCAGACCTGCTTCTGAAAGTTTGCTGAGATGTTCATACCAGGTGAGGCGTTCTCTGGTGCTGCGTAGCTTGTCTACTAGCCAACGCCAACCCATACTTTCGCATACATTGCGATAGGTCTGGGTAAGTTCTTTAACGGTCTTTTCTATGGCATCTACATCTACTTCTCCCTCGGTAATCAACTTACGGCTTACTTCGTAGCATCTTGCAAACGCTTTAATACCTTGCCATAACTTGGCATCTAGCTGGGAATCTGAGACTCGCAAGGCTTCCAGGCTTTTGCTCAAAAGGTGGCTGTAGTAGGTAACGGGGTAATATCTGCCAGCACTAGCGGCTTGTATGGCTAATAACTTCTCCTGAAAGTCTTGGTAAAGGCCTCCTTCTCTATCAGACCAACCTGTTGCATCGAGCTGTCTAATGAGTAGCAGGATGGTGTGCAAGGTGGTGAGTATGGCGCCGTGCTTGGGATAGTTGTTTTTTGAGAATGTGGCATTTGCTGGCCTGATCTTGTACAGCAGGCACTTACCGATGCTAATGAGCTCATCTGTACGGCTTTCGAAAACTTGGGGTTCTATATGTCTCAGTGTGGTTTCTAGGGCTTGAATGAGGTGTTGCTCTCCGATATTATTCTGCTCAATCTTTCTAGATAGGCTGACAAAGTAGCGGTAGAGGAGCTGATGGCCTTCAGGAGAAAATGGGTTTGTTTCGGCTAGACAGGCGTATTCGCGTACTTGATCTTCGTCTAATGTCTCTATTTGTCTGCTGGAAATCCAGTCCACGTGAGCTCGAATCCATTCGTGCAACATGTGCGCTTGCTCTAGATTCGGGGGATTGTTGTAGGTCTCTACTAGCTGTCTCGTAGATGTAATAGGGCTCTGGCTCACATACTGGTGTAGCTGTTGAGGGGGTAAGTCTTGAAAGACAGGTTGGCTAAAAGGATGGATAGGAGATGCTGCCAGTGAGCTCGTTGCAGTGACTGGAGCTGACTGCATCTGCATCTCAGGAGTTCCTGAAGAACCCTCAGTGCTCTCGACAACAGGCCCACTCTGTACACCGATGGGCTTTCCCTGTTGCAATGGCCCTGCCGGCACCTCCACCCCACAACTCTGCAGCAGCAGCGATACGAGTAGAATAACAGCTATGTTCCTTTTTGGGTTTACTGACTTCATAGTAAAATGGTCTGAGTTAAAGATTTTCACTTGCCAGACGCTCAATTCAGGCGTCTGCTTTGTTTTAAACTCAACCTAAGAAACTTTCCCCAAAAAGTCAATAGCCCGGTAAAAGCTCACTCTCCTGCACCACAACCCCACATCCAGTATACAACAACCCAGTGCCCTCACACTAAAGGCCTCAAAACCTACTCCCAGGCCTACAAACCACCTCTAATCTCGTCTATTTGCGCCAGATCTAAACCTGTCCATTTGCTAATTTGCCCCCCAGGCAAGTTATCCTGGAGCATTTTCCTAGCTATACCTAGCTTACTTGCCTGCAGGCCTTGCTGCATGCCCTGCTGCAGGCCTTCTTGTAGGCCCAATTGCCTACCTTCTTGTCTGCCTTCACGCCTGCCTTGCTGTCTACCTCTACGTCTACCTAATAACTCGCCTTTTTGCTCACCTTCCCGCATACCTCGGCTCCACAATTTCTGTGCTGCTGTCATGATTTCTTCCTCCTTCTCTGGTACTATTAATGAAATGGCCTCTACGAGCTCTTCTGGGTCATTGTGCTCTTCTACTCCCAGTTGGATGGGACTCATAAACACGTCGGTTTGGACATGTTTAGCTACATACTCAGTTTGTACCCAGGGCCTACAAACCACCTCTAATCTTGTCTATCTGCGCCAGATCTAAACCTGTCCATTTGCTAATTTGTTCTCCAGGCAAGTCATCCTGGAGCATTTTCCTAGCTATACCTAGCGTACTTGCCTGCAGGCCTTGCTGGAGGCCTAATTGCCTGCCCTCTTGCCTGCCTTCACGTCTACCTCTACGTCTACCTAATACCTCGCCTTTTTGCTCACCTTCCCGCATACCTCGGTTCCATAATTTCTGTGCTGCTGTCATGATTTCTTCCTCCTTCTCTGG
>JBCBRR010000085.1:0-3074 GCA_039819605.1 Bacteroidota bacterium
CTTTCCTATACCAGCCCCTTGGGGCCGATCGTCACCTCTGGTTTAACCCGCTCCTTCCCAAACTCCCTCTGTCTTCCTTGCTTCCCCGTAGCAACCTTCCCCTCTCCCTTCTTAGGCAGCACCCTTGTTTTAACCCCCTCTTTTCACTGATTACCCCTAGGTTTCGACCTAGTTGAGGAGTCCTCCAACCCCTTCCTAAAAGGGGTATTCCTTCTTCCGCCCTCCCCCTTTGCCTTTGTAACCAGAATAAATGGCTATCTCCCCCGTTCCCTCCATAGCCTCATAGCGGTCATATGGAGGAGCCCGTTCCCCGATGCAAGTGGACGTCCCTCCCTAGCAGTAAGTGGCTGGAGCTGAACCCCCCGAGACCGTGTAATGGGTCCGAGACGAATACAGGTTAGGGAGAGAGGCGTATGCTGCCTATGGCATCCCTATAGCTTAGGTCCTTACTGGGCATATTAGGGATGGCTTGACGTGGTCTAAGAGGATTGAAAACCTGTATTCGTTGCACCCGAATTATGTTTCCTATTGGTATTAAGGGGAGGAGGAGCAGTAGTAGGCGTTCGTAGCTACATATAATGTTCTATGTTAGTTCCGAAAGCCTACCCATGGGAGTACCCCTCTCCTGGATGAGCTGCTCCGAGTATAGGTCAACCCTATCCAACCCCTTTCCTACCTAGGTTCCCTCCACATCCCCTCCTTCGTAGAGTCCCGGGGTAACTTTACCCACTATAGGAAGTACCTCCAGTAGTTAGCAAACTAAGGAGAGATCTTCCGAAGGGGCCTCGATGATAGCCTGTATACCTGGCTAGTAGATAAACCAGAGAATGACAATACCTGCTTCTTGATTAAGTCTATTGATAGATTCAGGTATGATAGTCATGACGCCAAGAGATTGGTCACCGATCCTAACTTAGCCTAAGAGCTAACCCAGAGCACCCGCAGTCAGTTGTTAGGGTAGCACCTATATGAACCCCCGAAGTTCCGATATAACATTCATGGATTGGAGATAAGCCCCCGCTTATTCCAATACTATTGTGACCCCCCTTGGGAGTAAATCCATCGGTTTAACTTCCCCTCTCTCCAGTATGATCTCGGAACTACTGTGACTACCGATGTCCTCTGTGAGGTTTATGCCAGAGTAAGGCAGTACTTCCTCTTCCTCGGGATCCTACCCTGGGATTATGACGAGGAAGCAGATGCCTCATGTGCAGAAGCCAGCGAGATCTCTTCGGTCCCCATTCCCCATCCTGCATACGAGTTTGGCATGGAGTTTGAAAACACTCTGATGTATGCCAAGTTCTCACCCCCGAAGGTGTACCCCCAATGTATCACTATGGCACTTAGCCGAGATATGAGGGTAGCCACCTAAGCATCCAGCTTTGTTGCCCCCCTCCCATACATTCTGTATGTATGCCTATATGGAGGAAGGGATGAGAGGATCCGAAAGGAACTCCTCCGAGGAGGAACTTCCGGGTGGAAGGTACTCCAGCGACTCCGAGGGTGGGCCATGGTCAAAAAGTACCCGACCTTACTAAGCACGATATCCAACCTTAGTTAACTCCCCACCGCCATGAAACCCACAGATGTCTCAAAGTTCCTTTCGATGGACTTCCAACAAGGAACCCTTAAGGCATCTGTGGTTGAAGTCTTCACCACCCCTCTCCTCCTCGAATCTAGCCCTGTTGAGTAGTTCGTGTTGAGGATGTATAAGGGAAACCCTCTTGCAGTTCTTGCCAAGTATTTGGAGACCCTCATTGTGGCCTTCATTTGCTACCTGGGCAGTCCTGCACATGTAAGGGCCTTCCCTCAACTCTAGGCCCTCTTGCCCCCTGGTGATATCACCTCTGTCCACGTGTCAGCTCGCTAGTTGACATAAAAGGAAAAGGAAGAAGTGGTCACCCAGAGCTAAGCTGCTTACGAAAGGCTTTAGCAGTAATTCGTCTCGGCTGTAACGACCGTGAGGCCTCCTGTCCACCAAGAACCTGAACCCCAATTGCAGTTTGGCTCCTTTCAGTAGCCTTCCGGCCCTCCTTAGGAAGGACCTCTGCACCCTCCTCTTTTGCCCATCCCTCCTACCTATGCGGAGATGGCACCCTAACCCCATCTACCACCACCATAACCCCACTCAATCCTACCTGATCAACCCATGAGTCCCTCTGTTGAGGAAGGGGAGATCTAACCTCCAGTCTAACTCCCTATCCCTGCTCCTTCCCCCGTCTCTCCCTAAGGTTAATTTTAACCCTCTCCTTCTCCTAGCCAACAAAAGGGGAAGCAGGAGTTTGTCTTTGCACCCAGGGCAGGAAGGGCTCTCACCCCCCAAGAGTAGAATTCCCTGAGGGGAATGGGCTACTCCAAGAATGAAATCAGAAGGCTAAGTCATGATAACAAGGATTCAGCCACCGGACTGACCATGGAGTCTCTCCCCTTACCCGGTTTTCTTGGGCCCGAAAAAGAACCAGATATGGGCTAGATCTAGTCTATGATCGCAGCTTCTGAAAGATAGGAGGCTAGGCGGTTGGAAAGGCTAGAAGCAAGGGAAATGAATATAGGCCCTAGCCATCCCTTACCCGATGTGTAGATGGACACTGATGCCATCCCCCAGAGTGACTATGTCGAGTAGCCACCCCTTGAAAGACCTCTCACTGACCTAGGGTTACCCCATACACCAGCTGTATAGACGCCATAGGCGCAGGCAACCTCCCCCATTCCCCAGGAGTCGAAGAAACCTAAGGTTCAAGCCCCAAAGTTTCGTGATATTCGACTTAGGGACACTCCTCAAGAGGAAATGGCTGAGTCAGGGATGGATAACAACCCCTTTCTTCCACTCCTCCACCAACCTCCTTCCAGTGCGACACCCCAACAATAACCTTAACCCTAAGCTTCCCTCCCCCTCTCCGAGTAACCCTCACATCCTGTCATCCCTCCCGATCCTTTCCAGGGGACGTTACAGTAGTGTCTTTAACGAGGCTAACCCGAGCCCGAGAACGACACAGCCATGAGCGTTGAGGAGGAGGAAGTAACCTCTATTACAGTATAGGGACGACCTCGCTCCCTTGCTGTAGCCACCCCAG
>JBCBRR010000086.1:0-3053 GCA_039819605.1 Bacteroidota bacterium
CGCTGCGCACATCAGAGTACCTATGCTGGAGGGCGTTGAGGATAAGGGTTAGCATGGCTTGCACATCGGCGCCCTTCCCCACTAGGGTCCGTAGGGCCTGTAGGGCAGCGCTGCGCACATCAGAGTACCTATGCTGGAGGGCGTTGAGGATAAGGGTTAGCATGGCTTGCACATCGGCGCCCTTCTCCACTAGGGGCGGTAGGGCCTGTAGGGCAGCGCTGCGCACATCAGAGTACCTATGCTGGAGGGCGTTGAGGATAGGGGTTAGAATGGCTTGCACATCCGCGCCCTTCTCCACTAGGGTCGGTAGGGCCTCTAGGGCAGCTATGCGCACATCAGAGTCGCTATCCTTCAGGGCGTTGAGGATAGGGGTTAGCATGGCTTGCACATCGGCGCCCTTCCCCACTAGGGTCCGTAGGGCCTCTAGGGCAGCTATGCGCACAGAAGAGACGCTATCCTGGAGGGCGTTGAGGATAGGGGTTAGCATGGCTTGCACATCCGCGCCCTTCTCCACTAGGGTCGGTAGGGCCTCTAGGGCAGCTATGCGCACAGAAGAGACGCTATCCTGGAGGGCGTTGAGGATGTGTTTGCACAACTCAGTGCCGTAGTGTTTGGTTACGCCATGAGCTTCTGAGAGTAGGGTCATGAGGGTGGTGTATAGTACCTGGGTAGACTTGTCACCATGTCTGTACTGACGTAGGCCTGCATTGAACCACGTGATGAGGTTATTTCCTAAATGAAACTTAGCTTCTAAAGATAACACAGTGTCCGCTTTCTCTTCTGGATCCTCAACTATCAACAGCCATTCGTTGAGTAAACGGAGCTGTAATACGAGGTATTGAAGTCCTAGTATTTCTTCAGGAAGTTCAGCTGCTAGTTGCAATAAAGCTTGAATGGGCACTAGCTCTTCGCCTGAGGCTGTAGAACCAACTTCGCTGGACATACCTTTTACGATTTCTCCTGACATAAACGAGAGGGTACGCCTGTAGCGGGGGGTGTACATGTGTTGTCTTAAAAATTTAGTGACGGCTTTCTGCTCACCTGATAGGAATTGTCTGGCTAGGCGCCTGCCTGTGAAATACTCTTGGAAGGTCAAGTGGGGAAATTGGTACTGCAGATCTACTTTCTGCAGGAGTAAGAAGCCAGCGTCTTCCAAAAGATGAGAAGGAGTTTCATCTCCTAATATCTCTTGGATGCTGTATCTGTCTATAATTATCTTACCCTGCTGTAAACTAACTAAAGCTATTTTCTCCAGGTCCTGGAATAGGTTTTTCTTGCTCGTGGCAGCAGGTCTGTATATCCTGGCAAAAGGATGATTGCCTTGTTTCCCAATCTCGTGGGCAAAGCGGTCCCATACATGGTTAACTAACTTACGGTATAGGGCAGAGAGGCCTACAGAAAGGTTGGGCCTATCTAGATCAGTCCTGTCTTTTTTCCATAAAGTGCAGAGAATCTTGAGATTAACGGGTACACTAGACATCTCTTGTAAATTCTGGGTTTGGATGAAGGAAATGAGGCTTGTGGTCAGGGTAGGGTCGGAGAGAGCGTGGCCTATAAAATTATCTCGCTGGGCCGCATCCAGCCCCATGTGGTCTACTTCCATGTCTACTAGGCTGCGCTCTGCTTCTATACCGTAGGGTCTAGAGGTGAGAAGAAGTTTGTAATTGCCTGACTTGGCTTCGCGGAGTATGGCCTCACTGGTACCATGTTGTTCATCTAGTCCATCGAGTATAACGAGAGTGCCAGGGTCATTCAGAGAAGCCTCAATACATCTGCGTAGCTTTTTAAAACCATCAATGGCCTTATTTCCTGTGAAACATTCGTTGGCTATAGCCGTGGGTAGATTGGCATCTCTACAGGGGTGGCCATTGTTGTCATACTTATCTGCTTTTAAAGCTCTCACAGGTAGTACGTACACAGCTGTAAACTCTTGGCCCCAATTCCCTACAGACCAGTCATGGGCTATTTTCTTGGTTAAAGAGGTCTTGCCTGTACCGGCTTCGCCTATTAAGAGTACTTTGTTGATCTCTTTCTCGGGTTCCTTGGGCTTCAAACTCCTTTTCTTGAACAAGTCTTTGAACTCGATAGGGGTCTTTACCCACTGTAATCTCTCTTCACGTTGGGCAAACTGGTCTTGGCTTTCTTTCTTCTCTACTTCTTTCTGCTCATTTAACTTCAAGTGGCATTCGATTATCTCCACGGACATAGGGGCTTCGCCTAAGAAAGACGGCATGGTCCTGAAATCAAAGTGCTGGTAATGAGCTTTGAGAGCTGATTGCATATCTCTCATTTGGGCTTCGAGTGCTTGCTGGGCTTTTAATTGAGTGACTATAGAACTTGATTGCTGAGCTAATAATTCCTCAGCTCTTCTATAAAGTAATCCTAGAACAGGGGGCACTTCTGACCTTTTGGTAAAGGTGTTCAGCTTGCAAGACAGACGCTCGCGCAATCGATCTGTACAGGCTATTTGATCTCTAGGGGTGCCGCTGGGTGTACTAGATAACCACTGGAGCATTGATTGGGACACAGAGGGCAGTGTTTCTATTCTACACAGTGCTGCAGCTGCCTTGCGACTGCTAATACCACCTGCCAGGTCGAGGTTACCTGGATCCAAAGCTGATAAAAGAACCCGAGGTGTAGATGCGGTGGAGGTAGACTCTAAAGGAATTAGCCAGCTTTCTAAGATATTTTTAGCTCGTATCTTGTCAGTGTTATGTACACTCTGCTGGGAGATAGTGCCTAAACCATCTAGTAACATGAACTTCAATTCTTCTTCTATGTCTCTGTCATCAGACCAAGATTTACCTAGTTCTTGGAGTTTGTCTATGCTCCTTACTCGTACAGAACTATCCTGAGCGTGTAGGGACAGCATGCCTAGCTGACGAAGTATGCAGTAGCGTAATGCTTTTTTGTCTAAGGGGGTAAGCTTGCTTTTTATACAGGCTCTTTCTGCTTCTGCTACGCAGATCATGAATGGAGGCCGTTGCATAACTTAGCATTCACTACCCCAGCTGCCGATTTTGGACGACTTTACCCCACAAATCGGCCTTTTG
>JBCBRR010000087.1:0-3049 GCA_039819605.1 Bacteroidota bacterium
TATTTCAGAATTTTAATCTTTGATCTGCTTTCCAAGCGTCTGGCAAACTGCCAGCTTGAGCTGGTAGTCACTTGATGGCAGGTTTGTTTACTGTCGTCCAAAAGAACTTTGCCATTCATTCAGAAGTAGAGAGTGGTGAAGGCTATGCAGATATGCTAGCCATTCCACGGGAAGCAGAGGGTAAAGTAGCCCTTGTTTTTGAATACAAGGTAGCGAAGGACAAGGCATCTCTAGCAGATAAAGTACAAGAAGCCTTGCATCAGATTGATAACAAAAGGTACATCACACGGATCAAGACCTATCGGCATATTGAAAAGGTTATGAGGGTTGGTATAGCATTCCATGGGAAAGAAGCATGGGTGCAAAGCGAAATCACCCAGCTTGCCTAGTGTGCCCCAGTGACTCCAAGCAGGACCTCCCTTCCTGCCTACCTCCACTTAAGAGCCTGTAGGGAGGTTTTTCTGGGCTGCAGCTCTGCGTTTTTCAAAATGCTGGGCTACGGCTTGTACGGGCAAGGCGTTGAAAGTATGGGATTGCGTCAAGCCTCCCTTACAGCCTACATATATCCCATAATTCATGTCACTGATGCAGATTTTGTCGTGGGCATCTGGGTGAATGCTGATCCAGACATTTTGCTGTGTAGCATAGTGTATCCACCGCCAGTCGATGTCCATCCGCCAGGGATGGGCATTCAACTCTAGAATAACGCCTCGCTCTGCACAAGCATCGATAATGGCTCGATGGTCGACAGGGTAGCCTTTGCGTTTGAGCAATAGCCTACCTGTCAAGTGCCCTAAAAAGGTTGTAAAAGGGTTGTGAATGGCTTTCAATAGCCGGGCCGTGGCAGTAGCCTGGTCCATATTTAAGCCCGCATGTATGGATGCGATCACGAAATCAAACTCGGCCAATATCGAATCCGGATAGTCCAAACTTCCATCCGGCAGAATGTCAGACTCGATGCCTTTGAAGATTTTGAAAGGGGCTAGCTGGGCATTCAGGTCATCGATGGCCGCGTGCTGCGCTCGGACCTGATTGATGGTGAGGCCACCTGCATAGCGGGCTGTTTGGCTGTGATCAGCGATCCCCACGTAGGCATACCCCCATTGATGACAGTAACGGACCATATCTTCCAAGCTGTGCCGCCCATCGCTATAGGTGGTGTGCACATGGATCGGGCCCTTTAGGTCTGGTAGGCTGAGCAAGTGTGGTGCGCCAGCCTGGACCCAGGCTGACTCGATATGCCCTTCTCGGAGTTCAGGGGGTATCCAAGGCAAGCCTGCGCGTGCATATCCATCGGCTTCGTCTGCTATATGATCCGCTGTCGTTATCACTTTCCCTAGACTTTGCCCAGCGCCTGGTGGCGTCCAATGCAGGTGCTGGGTAGTACCCGTCTGTAAGATTAGCTCCTTATAAAACTGTGCTTTCGGGCAAAACAGCAGGGTCAGGTCCAGGGCACCCTCTACAAATTGGCCACGCCAGGCAAATGGCCCCGATTGGGCGGCAATGGGGTAGATGCCGGGTAGGCTGCTGAGCCGGTCTTTGATCGGGCCTATGTCTGTAGTTGCGGTGCCGATCAGTAGGCCTACCCGGTCTACAGTTTCCATGTTGCGGCGTATGTCGCCTATCATAGAGATGTACAGGTCGGAAAAGTTAGCTGTTATGTCATTCATAACGGTTATAGCCTTGGTAAGCGCAGTTGCATAGTGTACTTGACCTGTTTGCTGTATTCTCCACGCCAAGTCTTCCTGAATGGCCCGCTGTGTTTTCTCTCCAAAACCAGATAAATTGGCTACCTGGCCAGCCGCACAGGCCTGGGCTAAATCTTCCCAGCCTTGTATACCTCGTTCTTTCCATAGCCTGCGCACTTTTTTAGGGCCTAGCCCTTTGATTTCTAACATCTTGAGTAGTCCTGGGGGGGTACGCTCCATAAGCCCTACCCACTTGGGCCAGGTGCCTGTAGTATTGATCTCATGGACTATCTCGGCCAAGCGTTTGGACATGCCCGGTATACGCTTCAGGGCATCGAGGCTTAGCGATTCTAATAGCTCTTCTCTTTGGGCTAGGAAATCAGCCGCTTGGTTGTAGTACCTGACTTGGAACACATGCAGCTCGTGCAGCGCTAGCAAATGGGCTGTGGATTTCAATAGGGATATGATGGCCTGGTTTCCCATGCAGTTATGCTGCCGCAAGATTCATACAAGCGGTGGTTAGCCTGTTGCCCCCATGCCGATAGGGGGGGTGGCTACAGGCTAAGTTGCAAAAAATGTGTGAAAGTACAGGGTGTAGGCCATGTTAGGGGCTAGATCGAATTGCTGCTGGCACCAGGGTGTGGAAAGTAGGCTGTTTGATACCGGATCCAGACTCGAGCATTTTATCGCTGCATTGTTGTATTATTGCGGCTTCGGAAATACAACAAGGTCCAGTACATCATCTAAATTCTATTTTATCATGCACATGCATACAAAGGGCTGCCGAGGGCTGGCCCACGCTTTACTTATCACTTTCTTGCTGCAGGATTGTGGCTTAACGGTTTCTACAGAGCTACCTGGGCAGCAAGAAGTCAGTACACAGAGTGCCCATGACTTCGAGACACAGAGCAGTCATGATTGGGCTACAGACACTTCTTATGACCCCCTATCTAACCCGGCGACATCACCGGTTATCCAAAGTACGTTAAACCCCATCGTCGATGCTAGCCAGCTGGTAGCAGACTGTAACCATCCTTTTGTAGCACAGGGCATAGAAGATGCGATCGTACAGTGGCTCCAAGCTTATGTAGACTGTTTTGCGGATTTAGACTTTGTGCAGGAAGACGTGGGTACACTCACGAACTACCTGGAGGAGTATAAGCTCCTCGCCCATATTAGGCCCACAGAAGAGACACAACAGCCTATGTGCAGTTACTGGCAGGGCATTCTCCAGAAGCTGACGGTACCCCAATTGCTAACCGGGCACCGAGCTCCTCTATTTGCATCGATGATAACCTATGTCTTTAGCCACATAGATATCCATCTGTTTGAAAAGGAAGATCTGTTGCTTTTATTGGATA
>JBCBRR010000088.1:0-3041 GCA_039819605.1 Bacteroidota bacterium
AGCTAATTTTCTAGGCTGTGTACAACTGGTTTCTATCATGATCACCCTAGCAATCTAATGGTTGGGGACACGGCCTAATACTTCAGGAGTACTTTGCGGGCCGTTTTTTAGCCGGAAAGTTTGCCAGCTCTGATTCTGCTAATAATACCGAAGAGTTGGCAAAAGCCTTCATCAGGAGGCATAAGGCTGACCGAAGGTACTGGCGCATGTTCACATTCATGGTAGGCGAGGTTTTTAGTGGGAGATTTGAGACAGTAGCACAACGAGCTTGCAGTGACAATGGTGATATAAAAGAGATTTTAAAACTGTTTCAAGAATCAGGAGAGGGGAGGATCTATTTTATGGGCTCTTCTAAGAATTCTTCGCACAGTTTTCTGTCATTACGCTTAGCCAATGAGTGGCTTACAACACTACCATTAAGCCGAGAAGAAAAAATTGAGAGATTTAAGCAAATCAATCAGGATATGAGTATAACAAAATCAGTACATGATTGGATTGACTCAGAATGCTTGAGTAAGAATGCAAGATACAGAGAGGAAGCTATAAACGAACTTGTGTATGCACTACAGCATACAAAGGCTATCATCTCTATCATTCCCAAAAAGACAATGGGACCACTCATCAGGGCTTTAAGAAATAGGGATTCTTCTAAGAGGAAATTCAGCATGCATATCCTCTTGAGCTTATGTCAAGAATCTAGCTTTTTCACAGATAAGATCTGTGAGCAGTTGCAGAAGGTCTTGTACGACAAAAAGATAGCTTCTAAAGATATCCGTTGTGATATCTTGACAGGCCTCGTGGAGTTTTGTAAAAAGCTTCCGTCTTCTAACTCCAGGGTGCTTCTTCTACTAGCAGAAATATTAGAAAGTAATAGTACTATAGACACGATGTCTAAAGATATTGTCGAGAAATTTCGTGATGAGCTAGCCGCCCGTGAAGAGCTAACAATTACCAGAGAATTGATTGACATATACTTCGAGACTTGTAATCAAGCTATTGTAAAGTATTTCATTAAACCCAGATTTATTAGAGCAAGGGCTTCTCTAGTAAAGGAGGGGAAAAACAAGTTAGTTTTAAGGGACGGGGCTACTAGCCTGATATGGGAGAAACCGGAAGAAGAATTGGACAGGTTCATAAGCTATATAGCAAGAGGAAGACAATCAGAAATTAGCGTGAGTCATTCTATCTCGCAGCAAATAGCATCAGAACCTTGCATCCCCATCTTTAACCTACCTTTCCCAGCAACAACGCACTAGCCACCCGCGGCTTGACCCTCCCCCCACCCCTCTTCATCACCTCCCCCATTAACATCCCTAAAACCCCTTTCTTCCCATTCCTATACGCCTCTACCTTATCGGGATAATCGGCAATCACCTCCTCAACCAATAACCTAACCCTATCCTCATCCTGCTCCTGTAACACATCCAACGCCTTGGCTACCTCCAATGGATCCCGCAAAGGATCATCTAACAAAATCGGAAAAATCTGCTGCGAAGCTGCCGAAAAACTAACCTGATCCTGCACCACCAAATCTATTAACTTAACTAACGTACCCGCTCCCAAAGGAAACGCCTCTATAGATACACTCCGCTCATTCAAGTACGCTTTCACCGGGCCCATAACCCAATTCGCTGCCGCTTTATAATGAGAAGTTAACCCACAAAGCTCCTCGAAGAAAAACGTAACTTCCTTGACCTCTGTCAATACCCTGGCATCGTAATCAGAAAGCTGATAAACCTGCATAAATTTCTCATAGAACTCCCTGGGTAGCAACGGCATACCCGCCCGAACTTCTTCAATCCATTCCTCCGTCACAAGGCAGGGAGGTAAATCAGGCTCCGGGAAGTAACGATAATCAACCGCAGTCTCCTTACTCCGCTGGCTGAAAGTTCGACCTAAACTCGCATCGTAACCCCGCGTCTCAGCTAAAATTCTCCCTCCATCCTCTAAGATACCAATCTGCCGTTCTACCTCATACCCAATCGCCAAGCCAGCGTTGCTGATCGAATTTAAATTCTTAACCTCTACCTTCTGCCCTAATTCATCCGCATCCTCCCGCTTCACGGAAATATTAACATCACAACGCAAAGATCCTTCCTCCATATTTCCATCACAAACGTCCAAATAACGAACCAATTTGCGAAGTTCTGTCAAAAATTGACAAGCCTCCGCAGCGGTGCGCATATCCGGCTGCGTGACCAACTCTAATAAAGCGACTCCCGCTCTGTTAAAGTCTAATAGCGTCTCGTCAGGTACCATATCGTGAATAGACTTCCCAGCATCCTCTTCCAGATGGATCCGCTGGAGCTGAATGTCTTTAGATACCCCATCAGCAGTCGTAATTGGGATATAGCCTCCGCGGCAAATGGGAGTTTGATCTTGCGTGATTTGATAGCCTTTCGGCAGGTCTGGATAAAAGTAGTTTTTGCGCGCAAAGTGGTTTTCACGCGTGATTGTACAATGGCAAGCCAGGCCCAGTTTAATGGCTTGTGTAATGGCTGCTTTGTTGATGACAGGGAGGGTGCCTGGATGGGCTAGGCTAATGGTGCTGATGTGGGTGTTGGGGGGAGCACCATAGGTGGCGGGTTCGGGTGCAAAGAGTTTGGTTTGCAGGAGTAGCTGCATATGGACTTCGAGACCGATGACAGTGGTATAGGTAGGGGTAGGGGTTAGGGTTGGGTTCAAGTTTGTGTTTAGGGTTTAGAGGTTAATGTACGACGCCGTTGTGAAGTCTGTCAACATTTTATTGGTCAGCATCGTAGTCATTTTAAAGATACACTCTCCAGGACCTTTTTACAACGTTGATCATTGCCAAGGATTATGTGTCTGGGCTTCTATCGTTTTAGTAGGCTATAGTTGTAGTTTTTCAAGTTCAGGGTTTAGGATGCTTTGTCTCCTGCAAGGGGCTTCGTTACTTTTTCCTAAGCGAGGGGGGATTATGTGTCTGGGCTTCTATCGTTTTAGGAGGCTGCAGTTGTAGTTTGTCAAGTTTGGGTTTCACGAAGCTTTTTGCCCTGCGGGCAGCTTCGTTACTTTTTTCC
>JBCBRR010000089.1:0-2967 GCA_039819605.1 Bacteroidota bacterium
TCTATAATGGCACCAAGCCCTGGCCGTATTCTACCCATTTTGCTGACTACTATGCCGATCCAGCGCTTGGCGCTAAGTACCTCTCCATGGCGCCCTTCATCTTGATAGATATTGCTACTTACCTACCTGAAAAGATAGCGCAGGATAGTGAGTTGGGGTTCTGCTTTGCGGCCTTTAAGGCTACCACGACACCAGACCCTATCGGCACCTTTGCCCAGCTCATGAATGTTCCTACTTTTGAGAGGCACGTCAGGGGCCTGTCCAGCGACTTGAAAAATATTGTAACGCGCTACTTAGCGCACTTTGTAGATCAACAGCAGCAAGGCTTAGAAGACGTTGTAGAGCTCGTATCCACTAATACCCAAGAAAAACAATCCATTATGACTTCCGTAGCACAAGCTTACCAACAACAAGGCATGCAACAAGGCATGCAACAAGGCATACAAACTGTAGCCAGAACCATGCTCAGTGACAAGACACCGCCGGAGCAAGTGAGCAAATGGACAGGCCTCTCCAAAGAAGAGCTGGCCAAGCTCACGAAGTAGAGGTTTGCCCAAAAACATGGGCAGACACTAGCCATTATTTCCAATACTTTTGTAGTATTGCTCCTGGCGTTGCTGCTCTTCGACACGTAAAATACAGCTACTCACCATCTTTTTATTGGGAAGAGAGAAAGCCAGCCAAAGACATTCCAAGCGAATAGCTAGTTCCATTTAGGTGGGATTACACCCTCGCTGACACCTCCTTCTAGGGCGTGTTCCTCTCCAATGCTCTCTGGCTTCCTGGGACGTAGCTGTACCCATCGTGTCGAACAGATGGGCAAAGAGAGGTTCCGCCCTAGTTTGTTCAACGTCCCCTAGGACCTCAGGGCGCAAAAAACATACTTCTATGGATAGCTTAAAACCTGGTCATCAAATGATACTAGAGCACCTGGCCAGTGCTACTGGCAAAACGCCTGATGCACAGCGTCATCTTCAGGGATTTATCAAGCAGCTGTGTGAAAAGCCCAGCTCGCTTACGATCCGCGATATCAGTATTGCTTCAGCGCTGACGGACACTGCGCTCGAAGCTTTGCTACACCTATGCCTGTGCTGGAGCGAAGCAGACCTGACCTTGGAGAGTCCAACGCTTGAGGCATAAAGCGCCTAATCTTGCCGAGGAGCACCATTAACGGCCTTGGTAAGGTTTTGGATCTCTGCGCTGCAGAGTCTCACTACCAGGGCGCGCAAGACATGCACCCGCACGGACAAGTACTGCAGCTCACCAGCAGTGATCATGTAGCTTCTATCATAGCGCGCGTCTACATAAGCGCGCTTTAAAAGCTCAAAGACGCGGCGCTCTTCTTCTGTGCGTTGCAGGAAGGCTGCTTGCAGCGCTGCATTCACTTTGCCTGCCCTAATGCGCAACTCCCCTAAATCGTGTGTCTTGGGCTTGTAGTCCGTAAAAATCAAGAGAAACGTGGCGTAGTAACGTTCTGTGGCTTGATGGAGTTGAAAAGCCGCTTCGTTGTACTTCTTCCTCCCTACATAAAACTTAAATCCTTCTATGGCATCATCTCCTCTTTCCATCCAATACGCGAAGTAATCCGTAGCCTTTTCAAGGCGCTTGATGGGCGTCAGCTCCTGTGGTCCTTCCAGTACGTAGTTACCACTATCATAAAGCAGCACCCCTTCTCTGTAGATATCCAGAAAGAAATAGTACTGGTCCCGCACCTTCTCATCGAAAAAGTCGATCGTGTGATTAATCAGCGTGGTCCTGCCAATGCGTGGATCGCGCTGAATCTTGCGCTCTATGTCTTGCCATACCCAGTCGCTATAGTTTTTTTCTGCGGGCGTGACGACTAAAATGTCAAAATCAGATTGGTACTCATAGACCGTGCCATCTTCTACCTGGTGGTCTTCTACCCATTTGCCAGTGGCATGGCTACCAAAGAGAATGACCATCTCGGGCTTGACACGCTCCAAGATGCGCTCTCGGATCAGCGACAACTCCTTTTGTTTAGCTGCCGGCAAGTGCGTCAGCGTATTGGTATAAAGACTCTGCGTCATAGCTTCTATTGTTTCAAATGTATCACTTTTTGCGCAGTACTACTAAAGATTGCTCCTCGCCGTCAGGCATACAGTGCTCGAAGAGACTGAAAGCTGTTGTCATGTTAAAGCGATGAGTTATAGCACTTTCCATAGATAGCTACTAGCCGGCATCCTGCTTATAGCTAGCTAAAATCGCCTTTACCTCTTTCCAGACGCGTTGGTAGTTGGCCATGACAGCCTCCTCCTCTACTGCTTGCAGCGTTGGCAAGTCTTTGAGTCGTGCATTTTGAAAGGCCCTGTCATAGGTAGCTACCGCCTTCAGGCGGGTGTGAAAGAACGGAGGGCATCCCTCTGCCACTTTCCCAGCAAACTCTCCTGGTTCGAATCTCATAAAGTCTTGTGGGGCTAGCAGAGCGCGCTCCTGCGTGCTAAAGCTTTTGCCATAGGTAGTCCTGTAGCTGGTTGCCTGCACGGAGGTGGATTGTGAATTCGCCTCCAAGGTCTTTTCTTTTTTCCCTACGAGCTCGCTGCCATAGACTGCTGAAGCATCTTCGGTATTGCCGATGAACTTGTTGACGAGTGTTTGCTGAATTTTCTGGGCGCCCACCTGTTCATAGGTATGCGCCAGTTGTGCATTAGACTGCAAGCAAGCGATGGTAGCAATGCCGTACTTTCGGGCGGTAGCGGGCAGCTCCGAGAGGTCAGGGAGGAATAGGGTTGGGAGCTCATCGATGGCGACAAAGCTTTTCACCTTTCCATGGCCATACATGGCCTTGAAGCAGAGGGTGATGATAAGGGCAATCAGCGGGCTGTAGGCAGCTTTTGCTGGAGGGTAGTTACCGATGCACAGGAGCATAGGCCTGTTTTTGTCATTGATACGTAGGGGGAGGTCATTGCCAGTAAGGACCCAGAAGATGTTAGGCTGCAAGAGCGTTTG
>JBCBRR010000090.1:0-2829 GCA_039819605.1 Bacteroidota bacterium
CATGGGAAAAAAGTAACGAAGCCCCCCGCAGGGGAATAAGCTTCGTAAAACCCAAACCTGAAAAACTACAACTACAGACTAATAAAACGACAGAAGCCCAAACACGTAAATCATATCATAGTCATAGCTGATTTTTTTGAGTACTTTTTTTATCATAGGAAAAAAGTAACCCTTACTCCTCCCGCAGGGGAATAAGCTTCGTAAAACCCAAACTCAAAAAACTACAACTGTAGCCTAATAAAACGATAGAAGCCCAGATACATAATCCCTATTATCTCTTCTCCTAAGAAAAAGTAACTTTATTTCCTAAAATACCTCATACTTACATAAATTAGCATCCAATAACACTAACAATCCTCTACAACCACAACATCATGAACAAAATCCATCTCCTCCCCCCCACCCTCATCAATCAAATCGCCGCAGGCGAAGTCATCCAACGCCCTGCCTCGGTCGTTAAAGAACTCCTCGAAAATGCCATCGACGCCCAGAGCCAACACATTAAAGTCATCATCAAAGAGTCAGGCAAAAACCTCATCCAAGTCATTGACGATGGCATCGGTATGTCACCCGCCGATGCCAAGATGAGCCTCGAAAAACATGCTACATCCAAAATCAGTAGCTCCGATGACTTATTTAACATCCATACCCTCGGCTTCCGCGGCGAAGCGCTCCCTTCTATCAGTGCAGTTTCGCAAATGGTCATAGAGACCCGCACCCCCCAGGCAGAGGTAGGTACTTGCATACGGATAGAAGGCGGTACAATACAAGCAGAGAAACCTGTATCCACACCTCAAGGCACCAAAGTGAGCATCAAAAACCTCTTTTTCAACCTGCCAGCACGGCGCCAATTCTTGAAATCACCAGCTGTGGAAATGAAACATATCATTGAAGAATTCCAACGTGTGACGCTAGCTAACCCAACAGTGGCTTTCTCTATGTATCACAATGAACAGGAATTGTATCACCTCCCTGCAACCGATAAGCTCAGCCACCGCATTGTAGCTTTGCTGGGCAACAATTACCGAGAACAGCTCATTCCTTGTCAGGAATCTACTGATCTAATACAGATACAAGGCTACATCGGCAAACCCAAATACGCTAAGAAAACCCGGGGAGATCAATTCTTCTTGGTCAACGGCCGTTTTATCAAGAGCCCGTACTTGCACCATGCGGTCAAAGTAGGCTTTGAAGGCTTATTGGCACACGACGCCTTCCCATTTTATGTATTGTGCCTCTCTTTAGACCCAGCCCACATCGACATTAACGTACATCCTACTAAGACCGAAGTTAAATTTAAGGACGAGCGTATGGTACACAGGGTATTGGCAGCCGCTATTAGGCAATCCCTATCTGTGCATCATATGACCCCTTCTTTAGACTTCACAGGGGATGTGAATTTTCTACCTTTTCCTACTACCACTCCATCCTCCACCCCAACAGTAGAAAAAGAGTACACGCGGTTTCAGGTTAGGCAAGATACCGCGGCCGATGATAGGGATCCAGCCCCGGCTGTGTGTGGGGATCCTGCAGCTAGTTATGGGGATAAAGAAGCGAATGCTGGTGATATAGAGGCTATAATCCATGAAGCGTTAGAGGCGCCCAAGTGGCAGCTACATGGAAGGTATATTTTGATACCTGTACAGCCAGGCTTGCTGATTATAGATCAAAAACTAGCCCATGAGCGCATTTTGTACGAGCGTTACTTACGATCTTTAGCAGGTAATTCAGGGGTCAGCCAGCAATTGGCTTTCCCGCAGCATATCACAGTAAGCCTGTCGGATGCTGCACTGCTGGCAGAGTATCAGGATCTATTCAATAGCCTAGGATTTCGGGTTGCATCGTTGGGTAAGGGCAGTATTGTCGTTTCGGGATGTCCTGCTGAGGTAGTAGATCATGATAGTAAGGGATTATTGGAAGGATTATTGGAGCAAGTGAAGGAGGATGTAGAAGGGGTTAAGTTACCGGTAGAGGAGCGGGTAGCACGGGCGTTGGCGAAGAGGTCCTGTATAAAGTGGGGGGAGAGGTTAGAGGATAAGGAGTTAGATAATTTTGTAGCGAGGTTGTTAGGTTGTCGGTATAGCGCATATACGCCCGATGGGATGCAGGTTTGGGGTATAGTTAGGATGTGGGAGTTAGCGCGGTGGATGAGGGGTGATGCGGATGAAAAGGCACCCTATCGTTATCACTTAAGATCTATGCGAGTGGCTGTTTGAAGGGGTCGACTCGCCCCGAAAATTCACCTCAATAACTGAGCCTCTAGGGGCGCATTAAGCCCATCAAGACCTTGAAACTTCAATAATGGCCAATAAGTGCCTCAAATCGGAGATACAGGGCAATATGGGCTATATCTATGATGAGGTGTAGGCATAGCTAGATAGTTCGGATAAGTTGCTTAAAACTTTCCAACTCTTCCCTAGATCTTGTCCATTTCACAGGTTGACCTATACTAGGATATAGTATCACCTGATTTTTATCGTCCTCGATGGTAAGGGCTACTTCATAGAGCCTAGGTACTAGAAAAGAAATAGCACGCTGATCTTTTATTCCCCAATAGTGATCGATAAGTGACTCAGTAGATATTTTATCAAGGGCCTCTAGGGCAGCGCTGCGCGCAGAAGAGTTGCTATGCTGGAGGGCGTTGAGGATAGGGGTTAGCGTAGCTTGCACATCCGCGCCCTTCTCCACTAGGGTCCGTAGGGCCTGTAGGGCAGCGCTGCGCACATCAGAGTCGCTATCCTTGAGGGCGTTGAGGATAGGGGTTATCATGTCTTGCACATCGGCGCCCTTCTCCACTAGGGTCGGTAGGGCCTCTAGGGCAGCCCTGCG
>JBCBRR010000091.1:0-2786 GCA_039819605.1 Bacteroidota bacterium
GATCATTATGGAATACAAGGTAGGCCCAGATGTAGCAAGTTTGGCTATGCGCCTTCAAGACGGTACTATACTCCTTATCCCTTATCTGAGCCAACCCCTCCTCAGCTACCTTCGCCAAACTTGCTACATCTGGGCCTACCTTGTATTCCATAATGATCGCCTGATCCCCATCCTCCACCATGGGAATGAGTATTGCATCCGCCCTACCTAGCCCGCTCTCCCGCTCGCTTTCTATGCCAAAGTATTGGGGTAAGGTACTGGATAAGCCCGTCATAAAGCCATTATAGAATATCTCTGCTCGCTTTGGCCCGGATTGGTGAAAGCTTGTGGATGTACGCAAAAAGGTCTGCAAGCGCTCTGCAAACTCAGTTACCTGACCCGTTACCAACAGATCCATCAAGTTATTGTAGGCATATGTATCTATCTCTAACTTCCGGCGCACCCACTCTGTTAGCCGTTGTCTGTAGATAAGTCGTACTTCATGGTTGGGTATGGAAAGTTTACATCGCTTTGTATTCGCATCTCCTCCTGGACTTACGCTATCCGGATTGAGATATCCAGCAAAGAGCAAGAGGCTGTACAAACCTATCGAGCTTCGGATGTCCTCAAAGCTAATTTGCTTGGTGATTAGTGAGCTAATCTGCTTTCTAGCTATCAGTTTCTGCAGGTCTTGCTGTATGTTATCAGAGAGGAGCGCTTCATCTACAAGTTGTGTACCTCCACTGTCAATCCAGTAGGTGTCTAGCACGCCCCTATTGGATAGACAGCACATAATAGACCAAGGATTGTAAAGAACTTCTTCGTCCCCGTCACCGAATTTATATCCATTGTACCAGTGCTTTATCTCTTCTAAAGTTGTAGAGGTAGGGACTTGTCTAAACAATTCGTTGACCTCTTGTTGGGTAAAGCCATAGGAAGTGACAAAATGTTCATCAAATAATGTGTACTCCCTCACATTGTTGATGCTGGAGAAGAGGCTAGCTTTGGCTACCCTGAGTATCCCAGTGATCAGCCCCCGCTTGAGGTAGGGGTTGCCTTTGAACGTGTTCCCAAACAGCTCCCGAAATAGTTCCAAAACCTTGTCAAACTCTTTCGGCTTTCCTTTGAGCTTTAAGAAAGAACTATTGATAGGTGTGTCATATTCGTCCACGAGTATGTAGACGTTCTGCCCAAAGTGCTTCGAGAGTAGCTCGCTTAGGAAACGCAAACTTTTTTTAGCATCTTGTTCTCCAAACTTACCCGTCAAGTACTGCTGCAACTTCTCGTGCTGACTCTGTTTTACTGAGCTTGATAGGGTATGGATATGTTGCTCTAGATAGCTATGTTCCCTATACAGGTCAGTAATCTGCATTTTAACTGCTTCTTCTATTTCCCGATAAGAATCTCCTGTTACGTCCTTAAATCCGATACTGATGACAGGATACTGGCCTTGGTAGTCGCTGACCAAATCTGGATACTGTTGTGCTATTTTGAGTGGAGCCAGCCGCTTCACTTTACCTGTCTTAGGCCCTACCACAATCTCGCCCCCAACAAAAAGTTTGTGATGGCGACACTGTTCTTGAGGTAGGAGAGCACCTTGCTCATCTACTTCCAGAGCCAAGAAACGTTTGAGCATATCCATATTCATGCTCTTGCCCCAGCGGCGGGGGCGGGTAATCAATACTACTTCACCGCTGCTATCTTGCAAGAATTCCTTGATAAATAGGCTCTTATCTACAAACACATCGCCTTCTATCAACAGGTTATAGAAGTTGTCTGTACCCGTATATACCCTGGGACTGGATTTGGGATAATTAGTTACGCTATTATCCATGACATTATTGCTTATCGAGGGTTACATACTCATACTTCAGAGCCATTTCCTTACCACAAAAAGCCAGACATACCTGCAACGCCCTCTTAACATGGCTATGTGCCTTCAAGGCGGTACTATACTGTTTATCCGAGATCTGAGCCAACCCCTCTTCAGCTACCTTCGCTAAACTTGCCGCATCTGGGCCTACCTTGTATTCCATAATGATCGCCTGATCCCCGTTCTCCACCATGGGAATGAGTATTGCATCCGCCCTACCCAGCCCGCTCTCCCGCTCACTTTCTATGCCAAAGTATTGGGGTAAGGTGCTGGATAAGCCTGACATAAAGCCACTATAAAATAACTCCGCTCGCTTTGGCCCTGATTGGTGAAAGCTCGTGGACGTACGTAAGAAAGCTTGCAAACGTTCCGCAAACTCAGTCACTTGACCCGTTGCCAACAGATCCATCAAATTGTTGTAAGCATATGTATCTATCTCTAGCTTCCGGCGTACCCATTCTGTCAGCCGCTGTCTGTAGATGAGCCGTACTTCATGGTTGGGTATAGAAAGGTTGCATCGTTTTGTGTTGGCATCTTCTCCTAGAGCTACACTGTCCGGGTTGAGATACCCAGCAAAGAGCAAGAGGCTGTACAAACCTATCGAGCTTCGGATGTCCTCAAAGCTAATTTGCTTGGTGATTAGTGAGCTAATCTGTTTTCTAGCTATTAGCTTCTGCAAGTCTTGCTGTATGTTATCAGAGAGGAGCGCTTCATCTACGAGTTGCGTGCCTCCACTGTCTATCCAGTAGGTATCTAACACGCCTTCAGTTTCTAGACAGCACATAATGGACCAAGGGTTGTAGAGCACCTCTTCACCAAACTTATAGCCATTATACCAGTACTTGACTCGCTCTAAAGTTGTAGAGGTAGGGACTTGCTTAAACAGTTCGTTGACTTCCTGCTGTGTAAAGCCGTAAGACGTAGCAAACTGCTT
>JBCBRR010000092.1:0-2749 GCA_039819605.1 Bacteroidota bacterium
CTAATTTTCTAGGCTGTGTACAACTGGTTTCTATCATGATCACCCTAGCAATCTAATGGTTGGGGACACGGCCTAGTTCAAAAGTCTCTTTGGCTTTCGTTAGATATTCCTGAGCTGTTTGGTCTTGGCCTTTCTGCATAGCTGCTAGAGCTGCTACATGGTACATACACGCCAGGTTATGGGCTATGCTGGCACGTGTGCTTGCATATGGGTTCTCGGGATCGTCCTCGCTGAGCTGCTGATATACGGATAGGGCTTCTTCATAGTACGAGATACTTTTTTGAAGCTCCTCAGACGAATCACAGGTGATAGCTAGACTGAGTAGCAGGGTAGCTACATCTGGGTGTACATCGCCATGTAATTTCTTGCCTATTTCTAATGCTTGTTCGAAGCACTCTACAGCCTGAGCATACTTGCTTAAATGCTGGAGAGCACCACCTATAAACTGGTACATTTGCAGTGCTTCTTCATAGTAACCCACGCTTTTTTCCTGCTCACCTGAGTCTCTATGAACATTTCCTAGGTCATACAGTGTACGAGCTACAGAAGGATGTGGGCCGTCATGTGCTTGTCTCCTGATCTGCAAAGCTTCTTCATAATACTCAATGCTCTTCTCATGTTCTCCTAAGTCCCTATGAACAACGCATAGGTTGTTGAGGGTTTCCGCCACAAAGGAATGCTTAGGGCCGTATACTTCTTTCCTTATCCCCAAGGCTTCTCTATAGTAGGTCAGGCTTTGCATGAGCTCACCTAAGTCCCTGTGAACATTGCCTAGATTGTTTAGCACATACGCCACAATGGGATGTTTGGGACCATATACTTCTTTATATATCCCCAAGGCTTCTCTATAGTAGTTCAGACTTTGCGCGGGTTCCTCTAAGTCGCTGTGAGTAGCGCCTAGATTGAGTAGCGTGACTGCCATAGAGGTATCTCCAGGGCGGCATGCTTCTCCTCGCCTTATCGCCAAGGCCTCTCCATAGCACGTCAGACTTTGTGCGTGCTCTCCTAAGCGGCTGTGAACAGCGCCCAGTGTATTGAGCATGTCCGCTACAGATGGATGCTTAGGACCGTATACTTCCTTCTTCATCTCCAGGACTTCTCTATAGTACGTCAGACTTTGCGCGTGTTCTCCTAAGTGGCTATGAACAACGCCTAGTTTATTGAGCATGTCCGCCACAGATGGATGCTTAGGACCGCATACTTCCTTCTTCATCTCCAGGGCTTCTTTATAGTACGCCAGACTTCGCACGTATTCCCCTAAGTCACAGTTAACATTGCCCAGGTTGTTGAGCATATCTGCCACAGTGGGATGTGCTCTATCCCCGTATACTGCCTTCATTATCCCCAAGGCTTCTCTATAGTACGTCAGGCTTTGCGTGTGTTCCCCTAAGGTACTGTGAACAGTGCCTAAATTACTTAGCATAGTAGCTACATAAGAGTGGCTATCCCCATATGTCTTCTTACTTATATCCAAAGCCTTTTTGAGGCATTCTATGCTTTGTTTACGATCCCCGAGCTTCTTGGCCAGCTCACCTAAGTCATTAAGTACATGCAGATATTTAGCCTCATGTATTTCCTCCATTATTGGCAAGGCTTTTCTGTAGTAGGACAGGCTTTGCTCATGTTCCCCTAAATCACTGTGAACTAAGGCTAGGTTTGTAAGTGTATCCGCCACACTGAGACGTTTGTGGCCGTATACTTTTTGCAATATCGCTAAGGCTTCTCCGTAGTACGTCAGGCTTTGCGCGTGTTCTCCTAGATCGCGGTGAATACTGCCTAGGTTGTTGAGCATGTCCGCAACAGTGGGATGTTTGGCACCGTATACTTTCTTCATTATCCCCAAGGCTTCTCTATAGTACGTCAGGCTTTGCGCGTGCTCCCCTAACTTCCTGTGAACAATACCTAGGTTGTTGAGCGTAACCGCCACAGTGGGATGATTAGGGCCGTATACTACCTTCATTATCGACAAGGCCTCTGTAAAGTATTTTATGCTTTGCTTATGGTCTCCTAAAGACCTATAAACAGCAGCGCCTAGACCATTGATAGTAATCGCAACAGAAGGATGGTTAAGCCCAAATATTTCTTTCTTTATATCCAAGGCTTTTTTATAATAGTCTATACCTCGCGCATGCTCCTCTAAGTCCATGTAAACATTGCCTAAATTGTTGAGTGTACGTACAACAGCATCGTCCTTAACCCCAAATATTTTCTTCCTTATATCTAAGGCTTCTTCAAAGCATTCTATGCTTTTCTTGTGTTCCTTTAAATCGCTGTAAACTAAGCCTAAACTGTTAAGCGTTTTCGCAACATCAGGATTAAGATATTTAGTGCCGTATAATTCCTTCATTATCGCCAAGGCTCTTGTATGATGGTCTCTACTTTGAGGATAGTCCTTTAAGGTCTTGTAAACATCGCCTAGCTCTTGGAGCACAGTGACTATATCACGATGGCTATCTCCGTATGTTTTCTCAGCTATCTTTAAAGCTTTTTCAAAGTAACACAAGGCTTCCTCGTGCTGTAGCAACCTTAGATGTATCTTACCCTTAGTCTGGTCACTATCATCGTAAAAATTATCTTCCAGGAAAAAACTTGACTCCTCAGCAACACTTGGTACACTTCTTGTGAACTTGATCGTAAATACATCATGAAGTAATCGTAATCTGTATGAATCGGGATATAAGCTAAAGGATGTCTGTATTTTTCTATTTGCATAGGGAAGACAAAAGAGTGGAAACATTCTTTTGTCTTC
>JBCBRR010000093.1:0-2597 GCA_039819605.1 Bacteroidota bacterium
GTACTACGCTCTACTAAGGGCGAAGTAGTCAAAGAATGGACCAAACCCACCCACGAAGTAGAGCATTTCAAAAAGCTCATCCGAAAAGCCGCTTTCCCTGACAACCCATCTCCAGAATCCTAACCAACCCCTCCCCAATACCCCCCCAATAACCCCCACTTGCATATCTTCTCCACAACACCTTATCTTCGCACCATTCATAAACAACCCTAAATCACATACAACCTACTAACACAAACTTTCACACACTATGAAACCTATCAATCAAAATCACAGCAACGTAGCACTCGTTCTACTTGCATCGTTATTTTTACAGAGCTGTTGGCTGGATGTTTCCATGAGTCTATTACAAAGTAGAGAACTGGCCACAATACACGAGGAAGCTGTTACAGAAAGCTTAGCAGGCACTACCGTAACCCCAGCAACGAACGAAGCACAAACAATACAGCCAGGCCCCATTCTAACTTCTGCATCCAACCCACCAGTTACATTCAATGTGACGATCCATCCCTCCGCTAGCCAAGCTGCATCTTCACCGATACTACCCGAAGACCTACCCCAGTATGTGTCCCAAAGCCCCATTGCATCTACAGTAGAGCTGGTAAAAGCTTATAATAACGAGCTGCATGACTTAGAGCAACAGCAAACTTTATATGCATGGATCAACGCCTACATTAAGTGGTTTACCCATAGCCAGGCAATAGTACTGGATAAAGGACAAATGCGAGAATATGCCTACCTGGCTCACATAAAATCCAATTGTAGACAAGGACAAAAGCTCCTCTATCAATACTTTATCAGCCTGGTTGGCAAAATTAAGCAGCAGGAGTTCGATGAAGAACCCCTTATCAACGCTTTGGAGTATGCACTACAACGCATAAAACCCAAAACCTTTTCAGATCGTGCTGATAAGCTGAGCTATGTAGGCGAATGCTTGCTCAGCAAGATTAAGCCTACAAGTACCGCGTTTTCTAAGGCAACCTATCCTAAAGATGAAGCTATACTTACAGCTGTGCACACTATTCTACTGCTCATGCGTAAATTAGGGAAGAGAGGTTGGGTTGATGAATCCGTCGGTCTTTATAACGGCTTCTTGGAGAAAATATCACGGATTAAAACAGCTAGCCGATACTACCCGGTCATTTACTATAGCAAACTTCTAGAGGCAAGCCTAACAACGCTCCAGCAACTTGATATGCTGATCCATGTCCAACGTCTGGATTGCCCTTGGCAGGTAGTCAAGACGCTCGTCAGCATACATCAGGTAGCTAGAGGGCTACTTGGCCCAGAAATGGACGTTCCGGCTTGGGAAATAGCCTACCAACAGTTCAGAGATAATTACCTGCAAGCCCAAGACTGGATAGGGCATATTTTGCAGGTTGTTAGGGAAAATGCAACATCCCACGCCTGGCATAACCAACTGATCGATTTAACCCTGAAGTATATGGCTATGGCCGAGGATAATAGGAACTATAAAACATTCAGGGCTAGCGTGCAGAAACTACAAGTAGCCTACAGAAGTCAGCGAGCAGAACGTCTGGCACTGCGTTATGGCATTGTCAGGCAGTTGAGCCTATCGGCGCTTAAAGATCAGGACGCAGAGGTACGCGAGGGAAGCTTGGCTCAACTCAAAGCCTTAGCCAAGGTCTGGTATAAAGATGCAGAGATCGCAGAGAGTATGCTCGAAGGCTTGGGTGCTATAGCTAAGCAAGGGCATTGTCGAAAGGACAAAGTAGTAGCCAGGGCATACTTGGATCATTTGGAGTCACAAATATGTAAAGCACAGGCTTCAGTGCCTACCACGCCCCCACCTTCTTGTTGTGTCCCCTTCTATACCTCAGCCTCTGTATCTCCCAGCCCTGATTCTGCAAATATGTCAGGAGCTATGCGGTTATGGCTGTCTGGCCAGATACTCGAAGCCAAACTAGGGACCACCTTGCCGCATATGCGCCCGCTAGAAAGACAATTGTTCATCAAATTTAGGACTACACTGACGGCCCCAACGAACAACTCGGCAGCTATGACGAACGAATATTCGACTGACACGCAGGAGGAAAGAGAATATGGCGCCCTAAGAATAGTGGCCAGATTATTCTTGTCCCAACATGTAGATGACCAAGAGACAGCAGCGGCCTTACTGCGCGCGCACATGTATGTCGCCCGTTACAGAGAACCCCTTGCCCTGATGGTCAGAGAAATCACAAAAGATGCATCGCAGAGAATGAGCAAGAGCACAGGGAGCCAACCCTATGTGCAAAAGTTATTGACCTGGGTATCCACGCCTCAGGAGGTAGTAGGGTTTAAGCACCTCCTGCTCCAGCTCCGTTTGCTAAATGAATTTCTACTGGCAACTGGAAGAGAAGAGGCAGAACAGAGAGCAAAGATCATGAACGCTCTGGAAGCTGATCTTCAATTGGGTCAAAAGCTAAGTATGTGGTTTAACAAAGGCCTGCAACAGTACAAAAGTTATGAAAGGCCCGAGAAAACACTCTACCACGAACTCGTGAGTCTGTTGGGAGAAACTAGGCCGTGTCCCCAGTCCTTAGATTGCTAGCGTGATCATGATAGAAACCAGTTGTACACAACCCAGGAAATTC
>JBCBRR010000094.1:0-2523 GCA_039819605.1 Bacteroidota bacterium
GTATTCAGGCATAAGCTTACGTATTTGGGTTTAACTAGCACAAAAGTAAACTAAAAACGACAGGGGACACGACCTAGCACAATCGGGGTTAGAGGCCAAGGAGTGCAGATAGAAGGAGTCGTGAGAGTGCCTACTGATGTGTCAATGGGCTTGTTTATCTCTGAAGAGTGCAATCAAGAGACTGGAAAAGAACAGTAACCCGTAGAGCAATCTAAATTGTAAAGAGCCTGCACTCTCCCAAGGCAACGCCTCACCTGTGTAATAGTGGAAAAACAACACACCTAAGCCTGTTCCACCCAAGGCCAGTATGAGAGCCAAGGACCATTTGAGGAGCAAGACAGCGATCAAGAGGTTGATCATCAAGACCATCACCTGCATGGTATGGAAGTGACTTATGATGACTAGGAGTATACCTGCAAAGAAGAGAGTACCCCCGATGCCTAAAGGCCAGAAAAAGGTGATGAAGCGGTAGCTTTTGACAGTGGGTGGCCAGATAGGAAAAGTCAAGAAAGCCGTGGTAGCAAAGAGCACTGTATGATAAATACCCTCGTAGATGTCCTGATAGGCTTTCACATCAGAGTCACCAATGGTATAGAAGGCAGTATAGGTAGCCGCAATGGTGTAGAAACCAAATAGAGAATAGACCCCTTCGTGCTGGGGTAGGTTTTTCTGTAGGTAGCGATAGAGCCTAAAGTTTTTGAGGGTCTTGGAACGCCTCTGCCAGGCTTCCTTGCGGGTGGCACGTGCGATACCCAGAAGACTATCAGGGGATACCTGTTGCCAACCGCCAGGCTCACCCAAGAGATAGTGACTACCCAGGAGAAAAGTCAGGCTAGCCACCATACCTAGCACCACCTCAACCTCCGGAGCTAAAAAACTTCGCCCTAAGAGGGTGGTCGTAAAGCCAGCAGACATACCCATAAGGACGGCTCGCGGACTACTTCGAAAACCAAAAATGGCCAATAGCATCGGAGCACTCACGATGGGCATGTAAAAGCTAGCGGAGAGTAGTAAAAGAGACAATAGGTCGGTCTCGTACAGAGCCAGTAATAGGGCCAAGCTACTCACGGCAAAGGCGAAGACACGGGCTGTAAAGGCGGACTGGGCGGCTGTCTTAAAGCCTAAAGGGGCTATCAAATCATTGGCAAACAGCACCGCGCAAGAGTTAATGGAAGAGTCAGCCGTAGACATGGCCAAGGCTACAATGCCCGAGAGCAACAACCCCTTGAAGCCTACGTACGTATACTTGTCTATAAGATAGCTGACCAGCTTATTAGGCGCTAGGTGGGGGTTGTCAGCCAATAGTAAAATGCCTACCCAGGCTAGCAAGCTAACCAGTAGTAAAGCAATGAATGCTGAGTAAGTAAAAGCAGATCTGACCTGATTGATATTCCGGGCCATCGAGATACGCTGAAAAGCAGGTGCATTCACGCCAGGAATAGCAAAATATAGCATGAGCGCGATGGCGCCTATAAACTTGGGGTTCCAGCCTACGACCTCTTTGAGAGAGAAGTTGGGGTTATGAGTTAAGGTATTTACTACCTGCTGTGGATCTTGGAGGTTACCCCACACAATGAGGGCGAGCATCGGTAAGAAGGTGCCGAAGGTAAAGAATTGTACTACATCGGTAAAGGTGACTGCTTTGATGCCTCCCATGGTGGAGTAAAGAATAACGATCGCTGCTGCCAAGATGGTGAGCGATTCAGATTGGGTGTTTAAGATCAGCGCCAATATGTTGCCAATTACCTTGAATTGGATGGCTATAGCGCCGATTTCGCCTGCAATACCACTGACGGATGAGATCATTTGTACGGTTTTGCCATACATGCTGCCCATGGCTTCTGCTACGGAGACATTGTTCATAAACTCCTGCATGCGTACTGCCAAAACTTGTCCCATGAGCAACAGACAGATGGGCGGTCCCAAGAGGGCGATGACAAAAAAGAGGCCTTTGCTATAGATATTGGGCAACCCGTAGTATAGGGAACCTCCTCCGAACCAAGTGGCTACAATCGTAGCAGTGAGTGTCAGGGTGGAGAAGTTTTTGCCTCCTAGGGCATAGTCTCGGATGGTTTTGGCTTGCCGGTTGTTGTAGAGGCCTACTACAAGGGTGACGATCAAGAAGACAACGAAGATGAGGGTATCCATGGGGTTGGATGTGTTGAAGAAGTAAAGATAGGGAAATAGTAGCTAAGAGATAGTAGAGGAAGCTCAGGCATCTGGGTTACTATCGTTTTATGAGGCTGTAGTTGTAATTCGTCAAGTTCGGGGTTTACGATGCTTTTTCCCCTGCGGGGGGCTTCGTTACTTTTTTCCTACGAGACAAAAGGGGGAAGAGAGCTATGTATCTGCAGTTCTGTCGTTTTATGAAGCTGTAGTCGTAGCTTGTCAAGTTTGGGGGTTAAGATGCTTTTCCCCTGCGGGAGCTCCGTTACTTTTTTCCTACGATGAAAAAAGTAACCAAAAAAATCACCCGCGACTATCAAATTTGGCTAAAAGTCCCTCGCCAAGTGTTTAAAATGC
>JBCBRR010000095.1:0-2511 GCA_039819605.1 Bacteroidota bacterium
GCTGTCTATCCCCAACTATGAAGTGCAACACATCTACAAGGAGCGTCTGATAAAATGGGTTACTCTTCAGTGTAGCTCCCAATAAGTACTGAAATAGCTTTACAACTTTGCTAAACTCTTCCGGTTTATCTTTGCATTCCACATAAGCCTCATTGATGGGTGCATCATACTCATCGATGAGTATGTATACCTCTTTCCCAAAGTACTTGTGGAGCAGCTCGCTCAGAAAACGGAGGCTACTTTTTAGTTCCTCTTCACTAAAACCACCTCCCAGGTAACGGCATAGTTGCTCCCGCTGTGTGTCTCCAACTGTAGTTCCTAAAGCCTGAAAATAGGGCTCTAAGTAACCATACTGTCTGTATAGTTCGATAATTCTACCTCGGATCCCTGCTTCTATGGCTTGATAGGAACTACCCTTTGCATCCTTAAACCCTATGCTAATGACAGGATATTCTCCTTGATAGTCGCTGATTAGATCTGGGCATTGCTGTGCTATTTTAAGTGGGAAAAGCTGTTTTACCTTGCCTGTCTTAGGTCCTATCACGACTTCACCCCCAATAAACAGCTTGCGATTTAGAGACTGGGCTTGAGGCAGAGGCTTACCTTCGTCATCCACTTCGATGGTTAGGAAGCGCTTTAACATATCCATATTTAGGCTCTTACCCCAGCGCCGTGGACGGGTAATTAAAGATACTTTGCCTTTTCGCTCCAAGAATTCCTTGATAAATAAGCTCTTGTCTACAAACACATCACTCTCCAATAGTAGCTCATCAAAGCTGTCAGTGCCTGTACATATCTCAGGCTGTATGCTCGCAGAAGCTCTAGCTGGATCACCTGCTTGGTCTAGAGAAGTAGGGCTAACTGTCTCTTGAGGTTCTTGCCCAGCATCACTCAACCGCAATACTTTAGAAAGCGTTGTAGCGGGGTGACTTGCAGATGGTTCCTGATCCGCTTCACTAGACATATCCGGGATGAGTTCCGCAGAAGTTATTTTTCGCTTACGAGTATACGGGTTAGCATCTGTATCATGACTATCTGCTACTTCTACAGATGCCGCAGCCGCTTCTTCAAGGACATCTACAACATGTGGGCTATGACAGCTCTGCAATAAGCCACTGAAGAGCAAAATTTGGGCGATGAATTGTTGGATGTATGTGTGCATTGTTCTGGTTTTTTTTATTAGCTCAGTCTACGCTATCACTACAAGTCTACTCGCTCATATTTTGAGGCCACTTGCTTGCCGCAAAAAGCTAAACCTACTTGTAGCACCTTCTTGATATGGTTGTGTGACTTAAGCTGCGTACTGTATGCCTTGTCCACAATCTGTACTAAGGCTCGCTCAGCCAGTGTCGCTAATTGTTCTACCTGCTTACTCACTTTGTACTCGATAATCAATGCGCAATCTCCATATTCAACCCGAGGGATCAATACGGCATCGGGGCGACCAAGACCGCTCTCGCGTTCACTTTCTATGATGTAGTGGTTGGATAAGATGTTTAATAAGCCGAACATGAAGCCGCTATAAAATACCTCGGAGCGCTGGGGACCCACCTGGTGAAAGCTTGTAGACTGACTCAGCAGGTCCTGTAATTGCTCTGTAAAGGATTCTACTTGCCCTGTCGCTAACAGCATTACCAGATCTCGATACTGATCTGAGGTTACTTTTAGCTTTTTACGTACCCACTCTAACAGGCGGCGTTTATAGATATATCCAACTTCGTGGTTGGGGATAGACAGCTGGTAGGTATCACCATCAAGGCCTGGAAGGGCAACATCTGGGTTCAGATAGCCACCAAACAACAACAAGCTGTAAAGAGGTTCTGTATCTGGTTCTGCGAGGGCATCAAAGCTGATGTGCTTCTCGATAGTCGAGGTAATGCTTTGACCTAATATCAATGCCTGAAGTTTATGTTGTACTTCATCTGAGAGCAATACTGAATCGATCAGCTGTGTACCCCCGCTATCAATCCAATAGCAATCTAGTCTGCCTTTGTGTCGTAGACAACACATGATCGACCAAGGATTATACAGCACCTGCTCTTCGAATGTGTATCCATTGTACCACTTACGAATATCGTCTGACGATGTAGACACCGGGACTTGACTGAGTAACTCATTCACTTCTTGCTGAGTAAATCCGTAGCAGGTAGCAAACCCCTGATCCAGCAAAGTGAACTCCTGCATATTGTTCAGGTCAGAAAACAGATTGGATTTGGCAATCCGTAGTATCCCTGTCACGAGACTTTGCTCAAGATATGGATTGCTCTTCAGTGTAGCTCCTAATAAGTTCTGGAATAACTCCAAAATCTTTTGAAACTCTTCCGGTCTGTCTTTGCACTTTACGTAAGCATTGTTGATAGGTGCATCATACTCATCGATGAGTATGTATACAGGCTTCTGAAAATGTTTGTAGAGTAGCTTGCTTAGGAATCGAAGACTATTTTTAATATCCTCCTCATCGAATGCACCGTCAATATATCGACGTAGTTGCTCCTTCTGTGCTCCTTCCAG
>JBCBRR010000096.1:0-2504 GCA_039819605.1 Bacteroidota bacterium
AAGGCTGAGCAGTACTATAGCGGGTTTATGGCAGGGTTACTGATTGTCATTCAAAAAGACTTTGCCATCCATTCGGAAGCGGAAAGCGGTGCGGGTTATGCCGATATGCTAGCCATTCCACGCGCAGCGTGTGGCAAGGTAGCGGTTGTTTTTGAATATAAGGTAGCTCATAGTAAGGAAACGTTAGCAGGTAAGGTCCAAGAAGCCCTGGATCAAATCGATAAGAAAGGATACATCATGCGGGTGAAGTCCTATCAGCATATTACAGCGGTGATGAAGGTAGGGATAGCATTTCATGGTAAAGAAGTGCTTGTTGAAAGCCGAATCACACAGCTAAACTAAGGTACTTACCATGCACACTTTCTCACAACAAGGACCCGCCATTGGCACAGGAGACTTTGCGGAGTTGGTAGCCGGAGGAATTTTTGTCGACAAAACGCTCCTGATCAAGGATCTGCTCATGGATCGTACGAAAGCCTTGCTCATCACACGTCCTAGAAGATGGGGCAAGACACTCAACATGAACATGCTCTATCATTTCCTTCGCTGTGAGGTTAAGAAAAATGTGACCACGAATGAGCTAGAAACCATAAGCCCGCACCCAGGCCTGTTTGATAACCTGAATATTGGGCAAGCATACCCTGAGCTCATCGCTAGTCATCAGGGCAAGTGGCCCGTAATCTCTTTGACCCTGAAGGGGGTGGTGGGCGACGATATACAGGCTATTGAGCAAGGATTTAGAAGTATACTCGCTGCGCTTTACAGGCGGCATGACTATTTAAATGATTGGCTGCACGCCCTAGAGAAAACCGCAACTACGAAGGCCAAGATTGAATACTTCTCTGATGTAATTAGAAAAAGAGTAGATCTGAACGGCCTCGCAGAATCTTTATACTTTCTGTCAGAGCTCCTTTACGAATACCACGGCCAGCGGGTATTTGTCTTACTGGATGAATACGACGCTCCTCTCAATAACACTTTCCTCAATCCGGAACTTTATGGACAAGTACTCCGGTTTATGCGAGGCCTTCTGGGAGATGGCTTCAAGGATAACGCCTACCTAGAAAAAGGGATCATGACAGGGATCCTCAGAGTAGCCAAGGCAGATTTATTTTCAGGGATTAATAACTTCCAGGAATACTCCCTGCTGGATGAAGAATACGCCGAACACTTTGGCTTTACGGATGCGGAGGTAAATACCTTGTTTGCACAGCCCAGTGTTAAAGAACTGGTGAGAGCCCCTACCCCTGATCCAGAAGCGATCAAGGCCTGGTACAATGGCTATACCATCGGAGGCATTACCATCTATAATCCTTGGTCCATTATGACCTGTATTTGTAAGCGCGGTAAACTAGCTCCTTATTGGGTAAACACGGGCAGTGATACGCTGCTCAGAAATCTCCTGAAAGGAAATGGGTACTTAGTCCATCAAATTGAACAGCTATTGGCTAATGATAAGATCCAAGTCATGATTAGCCCACATGTCAATATGTTGGATATGGCTCCTAAATTAAAGTTCTGGTCCCTCATGCTGGCTGCTGGTTATGTTACGTTAGCCGAGGATATACCAATCAGCTCTGGCGCTACCTGCTCCTGCTGGGTACGCATTCCCAACGTAGAAATAAGAGCTGCCTACGAAAGCTTGATCGTAGGTTGGTTCGAAGACCAGGTAGGCCTTACGCATTACACGGATATGATTGAATCTCTGTTCTGTGGAGAGGTCGAGCTATTTGCAGAGGCACTCAATGGGTACCTCACGGAAGCTACAAGTTGCAGAAACACTGGGCTAAGTAAGGCTGAGCAATACTACAGTGGGTTCATGGCGGGGTTACTGACTGTCATTCAAAAAGACTTTGCCATCCATTCGGAGGCGGAGAGCGGTACGGGCTATGCCGATATGCTAGCCATCCCGCGCGCAGCGTGTGGCAAGGTAGCGGTTGTTTTTGAATATAAGGTAGCTCATAGTAAGGAAGCGTTAGCAGGTAAGGTCCAAGAAGCCCTGGATCAAATCGATAAGAAAGGATACATCATGCGGGTGAAGTCCTATCAGCATATTACAGCAGTGATGAAGGTGGGGATAGCATTTCATGGTAAAGAAGTGCTTGTTGAAAGTCAAATTACGCAGCTTGGTTAGGGTACTCCTCAAGAGCCTAGGCTATCTTCCTAGATCTTGTAATATGTGCATCTGGGCTTCTGTCGTTTTATGAAGCTGTGGTTGTAGTCTGTTAAGTTCGTGTTTCACGACGCTTTTTCCCCTGCGGGGGCTTTGTGACTTTTTCTCCTACGAGATAGGGGGGAGAATTACATGCATCTGGGCTTCTATCGTTTTATGAAGCTGTAGTTGTAGCTTATCAAGCTCGGGTTTTACGACGCTTTTCCCCTGCGGGGGGCTTCGTTACTTTTTTCCTACGATGAAAAAAGTAACCAAAAAAAATCACCCGCGACTATCAAATTTGGCTAAAAGTCCCTCGCCAAGTGTTTAAAATGCAGAAATCTCGTCGCTT
>JBCBRR010000097.1:0-2502 GCA_039819605.1 Bacteroidota bacterium
CAGCACTCCTCAAAACCGCATACTATCAAATGGCGTTAAGAAAGGCCCGAGACAAGTGCGGTCAAAATGCAGACCTGTCTGAGGAGCGCAGCGACGAGATTTCTGCATTTTAAACACTTGGCGAGGGACTTTCTTAACGCCATTTGATAGTCGCGGGTGATTTTTTTGGTTACTTTTTTCATCGTAGGAAAAAAGTAACGAGCTCCCCGCAGGGGAAAGCATCGTAAACCCGAACTCGATAAGCTACAATTACAGCTTTATAGAACGATAGTAACCTAGATATGTATATCCTTCTTGGTAAGCTACAACTACAGCTTCATAGAACGATAGTAACCTAAGATGTATATCCTTCTTGGTAAGCCACAACTACAGCTTCATAGAGCGACAGGAATCTAGACGTACATCCTTCTTTGCTAAGCTACAACTACAGTCTCATAAAACGATAGCAACCTAGATACATAAAATCACCTCCTCTTACCTCAACCTCAACAACTTATCTGCCACCTTGCGATCGTTAGCCAAACGCACCACTTTATTCTGTTCCCCTAACCTATTCTCTTTCTTCCTATAACCATAAAACGTCCCCGCCTGCAGCGGCACAATCCGTAACTGCCCAAGTACACGTCCTCGTATCAAATCCGCATAATACGGATTTAAGCCACACATTTGCCGGTCTAGCTCGCTGGCAAACGCATCCATATTCTCAGGAGCCTGGCTAAACTCGATCAACCATTCGTGACAAGAAAACGTCCCCGCCGTTGTACTTACAAAAGGCGCTACTGTAAATTCGGTTACACGCACTTCCGTGTACCGCTCTAGCGTATTCTCTAGGGCCTTTTCCACTTCTTCAACGATGACATGCTCCCCAAATGCAGAAATAAAATGCTGTACACGTCCTGTCACCACGATCCTGTATGGGTTCAGGGAGGTAAACCTGACTGTATCGCCGATGGCATAGGCCCAAAGCCCTGCGGAGCTACTGATAATAAGTGCATAGTCAACCCCGGTTTCGACTTCGTCGATCCACAGCCGGGTAGGTGATGTAGTGAAGTAGGTGGATGTGGGTACGAACTCAAAGAATATGTCCTGATGTAGCTGCAATAGCAAGCCCAACTCAGGCGCTTGGTCTTGCCAAGCGATAAATCCTTCCGAAGCCGGATAGGTCTCTAAGGTATCTACAGCTTGGCCTATGGTATCAAAAAGTTTCTGGCGATAGGGGCTAAAGTTGACGCCACCGTGTACCAACAGTGAGAAATTCGGTAAAATATCCTTGATTTGTTGTCCCGTTCTTTCTTGTAGCTTGTCGAAATACATCTGTAGCCAGGGGGGGATACCGGCGATCAATCCTATGTGTTTTCTGTAGACTAGGGTTTCTGTGACAATTTGGTCAATTTTTTCTTCCCAATTTTCTATGCAATTGGTGTCATGGCTCGGCAGGTGCTGATGGCTCAGGTATGTGGGTACGTGGTAGTTAACGATACCTGATAGGCGCCCTGTAGGTACTTGGCTCGTCATACTAAGCCGTGAATTGCCTGATAAAAAGACCATATGACGGGCTAGGAGTGTGGCATTGTCTGTACGGGTGGCGTAGTGGAATAGGGCGTTGCGCGCGCTTCGAATGTGATAGGGCAGGGATGCGCGGCTGATGGGGATGTATTTACTACCCGCTGTAGTGCCTGCGGTTGTGGCCCAGTAGACGGGTTGACCTGGCCACAGGACGTTATCGGTGCCTGCTCGTATGGCGTTGATATAGGGGATGAATTCTTCATAGGTTCGGATGGGTACGTTTTTCTTGAAGTCTGTGTAGTTTTTGATGGTTGGGAAGTTATGGATTTGGCCGAAGTTCGTGTTTTTGGCTTTCTTGATTAGGGTTTTGAGGATGCGTCGTTGATGTTCTTCAGGATTTTGGAGGTGTTTTTGGTGACGGTGTGCGGCCCAATGGAGAAAAGGCTCAGTGAGAAGGGTTTGTATTTTGGTAAACATGATGGGTTTGGGATTAGAATTCTGTGTTTTGTAGAGAGGTATAGGTTCAGTACAACAAGTTTAGGGATTTTCAACGAATTCCCCTTAGCGTGGTGTTTTTTTCTCCTTCTACCTCAGCTCAATGCTTTGCATCTCAACAGCAGCTTCTTTCCCACAAAACGCCACGCCAACCTTCACGATCTTCTCAATATGCGAGTAAAGCTGGGCTCGTGTGATGTACGCCTTGTCGTCAATTTGATCTAACGCCTCCTGCACCTTCTCTGCTAGTGCCTCTTGCGTTCTAGCTACCTTGTACTCAAAAATCACTGCTGCTCTACCACTTTTTTCGCGCGGGATCACCAGTATATCTGTATACCCCTGGCCGCTTTCTACCTCCGAGTTAATAGCGAAGTCCTTTTGCATGCTAATGAATAGCCCCCCCATAAACCCACTGTAGAACTTCTCAGCCCCACTCGGACCTACGTTTCTGAGGCTTGTAGCTTCTGTGAGATATCTATTGAGTATTTCCGAAAATAATTC
>JBCBRR010000098.1:0-2446 GCA_039819605.1 Bacteroidota bacterium
CTGTACTTCGAGCACTTGACTCATTTAGTAAACTTCCGTGTAATCAACTTAGGTGAGACAAACATTCCGAAGGATAAATATGGCGTCGGTTTAGATCATCTGGTGAACACAGGAGTCAATCTAGATCTAGGAGGTAAGACTCCCCTAGGCAGGCGAGATAAGCCCTACAAATTGATACAGACTATTGCAGGTATGCTGAATTACCTGAGGAATGAGAAGAATAAAATAGAGCATATAGATAAGAACCTACCCTACATTTTGGAGAGTACTTGTCATGTACATGGAGATGAGCAGCTTTACGAGGAGTATAAGACGCAGAAGGTAGCGTTTCTTTCAGATCCAGTAGTATATAAGGGAAGAGCTAAAAAAAGGATGTTGGAAGGCACTGTGGAGTGGGATTATACCCATCCAGATGTGGTAGGGCCCAAACTCAAGAAGCAGCTTGGCAATATAGAAGAATTTCGACTAGAGCTTAGTGGCGAAAGTGGAGAAGAAATGGGTAAGCTATACGATGTAAAAAAAGAGATCTATCGGCTGCCTGACAGATTATTATACGGTTTAGCATTCTACTATGGGATAATACCTAGAAGTGGCTGGGATGCGGTAGAGAATCTATTCGATCGTAATAAAATATGCTCAGAAGCTGTTCATCATTTAGGCTATATCGTGAGCTTTGCCAACATGCTACGTTTGAAAACCTACTTAAACTATGGCCAGCAGAAAGAAGGCTTAACGATGTTAGGTGGCCTGAATCAAGAAGAAGCTCAGGGAGAGATAAAAAGGGTTCTTTGCTTGCCTGAAGAGGCACTGCAGACGGATAGTAGCTTGTTCAAGTACTACTACACAGCCATACCCCTTCACCACCAGATGAAGTCGTTTTTTGATAAGCTAGATGCAGGCAGTATTACTGAAGAGACAAATTTATTCTTGGAAGACTCATTTCATGACGATAGTGCTCAGGTTAAAGGCGACATACATCTAAGATTGTTACAACGGAGAGAAGCTGTAGTTCACCACACAGAAGCCCTGGGAATAGCGAGAGAAAAATACGGTCCCAAACATCCCAGTGTGGCGGACATACTCAACAACCTAGGCGTTGTTCACAGCGACTTAGGGGAACACGCGCAAAGCCTGACCTACTGTAGAGAAGCCTTGGTGATAAAAAAAGAAGCACACGGCCCGAAACATTACACTGTGGCGAATACGCTCGTCGGTCTAGGCGTTGTTCACAGCGACTTAGGGGAATACGCGAAAAGTTTGAAGTACTATAGCGAAGCCTTGGAAATATATAAAGAAGCACACGGCCCGAAACATTCCGCTGTGGCGAATACGCTCGTCGGTCTAGGCGTTGTTCACAGCGACTTAGGGGAATACGCGCAAAGTTTGAAGTACTATAGCGAAGCCTTGGGGATATACAAAGAAGTATACGGCCCGAAACATCTCAGTGTGGCCGATACGTTGAACAACCTAGGTAATGTTCACGGCAACTCAGGGGAATACGCGCAAAGTTTGAAGTACTATAGCGAAGCCTTGGGGATATACAAAGAAGTATACGGCCCGAAACATCCCCGCGTGGCGGATACGCTTAACAACCTAGGCATTGTTCACAGCGACTTAAAGGAACACGCACAAAGTCTGACATACTATAGAGAAGCCTTGGTGATAAATCAAGCAGCATATGGCCGAAAACATTCCAGTGTGGCAGATACACTGAACAACCTAGGCAATGTTCATAGCGACTTAGGGGAACACGCGCAAAGCCTGACCTACTATAGAGAAGCCTTGGTGATAAGGAAAGAAGTATACGGGTCTAAACATTCCAGTGTGGCGGAAACGCTGCACAACCTAGGCGCTGTTCACAGGGACTTAGGGGAACACGCTCAAAGCCTGACTTACTATAGAGAAGCCTTGGAGATAATGAAAGAAGTATACGGCCCGAAACATCCCAGTGTGGCGGCTACGCTGAACAACCTAGGCTTAGTTCACAGCGACTTAGGGGAACACGCGCAAAGCCTGTCCTATTATGAAGAAGCCTTGGTGATAAAGAAAGAAGTATACGGCCCGAAACATCCCAGTGTGGCGGAAACGCTGCACAACCTAGGCGCTGTTCACAGGGACTTAGGGGAACATGTTCAAAGCCTGACCTACTATAGAGAAGCCTTGGGGATAAAGAAAGAAGTATACGGACCCAAACATTCCAGTGTGGCGGAAACGCTGCACAACCTAGGCAATTTTCACAGGGACTTAGGGGAACACGCTCAAAGCCTGACCTACTATAGAGAAGCCTTGGCGATATTTAAAGAAGTATATGGCACTAAACATCCCAGTGTGGCAGAAACGCTGCATAACCTAGGCGCTTTTCACAGCGACTTAGGGGAATATACGCAAAGCATAAAATACTATACAGAAGCTCTGAAGATCAGGAGACAAGTACATGATGGCCCAC
>JBCBRR010000099.1:0-2406 GCA_039819605.1 Bacteroidota bacterium
CAATCGCGGGTGATTTTTTTGGTTACTTTTTTCATCATAGGAAAAAAGTAACGAAGCCGCCCGCAGGGCAAAAAGTAGCGTAAAACCCAAACTTGTCAAGCTACAACTGCAGCTTCATAGAACGATAGAAGCCCAAACACATAATCCTTTCTCCTCTATCTCTTAGGAAAAAAGTAACGAAGCCCCCCGCAGGGGAAAAAGTATCGTACTCCCCGAACTTGACAAACTGCAACTGCAGCTTCATAGAACGATAGAAACCCAAACACATAATCCTTTCTCCTCTATCTCCTAGGAAAAAACTAACGAAGCCCCCTGCACTTGTCAATCTACAACACAGCTCAAAATCCAAAAACCATCATCACCCCAACCCCTACACACGTCCACCAAAAATAACCCTGTACATCACCATCCTGTACCCTCTTATACCCTCTCCCTATCCTCCTCCCCATCCCTCCAATAAACCCCTTCACCCCATCTACTAAACACTTGTCTAAAGCATGCACCACATGCCCTACCACGACAACTCCTACGGCTAGCTGACGTACAACACCCATCATCACTCTCTCTTCTACCACCCTTATCCCCCGACTCAACCCCCATACTAGTTTCGTGATAACCTGTATAACGCGCTCTAGGTACCATCCGTCAAAGGCTAGATTCCGTAGTAATCTGTATGGCTGCCACGATATCTCTACTCTACTGCGCAATCCCCAAATACCCACGGCTACCCCTACGATTGTACTCCCTCTAACTAGCCTGGTGGCCAATTGCTGTATGGCTAAATCTGATAGGATAGAAGGGCTGTGGCACAGTCCGAATGGTGATCCTATGCCATAGGCAAGACCTACAGTGCATAGGGCCAGTGCTAAGGGAGGGAGCTGCAGGCCGATAGATAAGCTATTATTAGTAGGGGGCGTTCCCAAGGCGGTAGATACCTTTTTCCACCGGGGTAAGCCCATAAATATGAGCCCGTAGGATCTGATCAAGTAAGCTGCTGTCAGTACCACGACGCATGTACCTATAATAGGTACTAGATAGCCCAGGGGTTGTTGTATTTGAGCCCAGCGGAGCGTGTAGGCCAGCATCGTTGCCTTACTGACGGAAGCCCCTGGTAAGCCTAGCAGAGCCCATGTGCTCAGGGAATATGCCACCCAGATCCAGGGGATATGTCGGTGTAATCTGCCCATTAGGTGCATATCTTGTGTATGCACATTACCTTGCTGCTGTGTATAGCAGGCGATGCTACCTGCACAGAGGAGCATGCAAGATTTAGCGAGGGCATGGTATACTAGATAAGGGAGGCAAACGGAGCTACCACCCACACCTATCGTCATCATCATATAGCCCAGCTGTGATAGGGTAGCGTATGCCAACATACGTTTTAAGCTTCGTTGTGTCAGCGCAGCTGAAGCGCCTAGGAGGGCTGTTATGGCGCCTGTGATGGTTATCAAGGTTAGGATTGCCTGCGGCAGCAGGGGATACATTCTGATCAGTAGGTATAGGCCTGCGCTAACCATGGTAGCGGTATGGAGTAGGGCAGAAGTGGGTGTGGGCGCTACCATTGCTTTCGGGAGCCAGCTACAAAAGGGAAACTGGGCTGACTTTGTGATGAGTCCCAGGACGATACACGTTGCTGCGGTGTTTGTCCATAGGTTAGGTTGCATGTTGGGCGGATCGATTGCAAGGGTGGTTATGTTAAACTCGCCGATGCCTACTTGCATCATAAGTAGGCCAGTTAGTAGTGCGCAGCTACCCCATTTACCGATGAGCCAAGCTTGTGTGCTGGCGTTGTTAGTGGCTGAGTTTTGGTGGGGGTAATAAATACATAGGTAGGAGCTTAGGCCCAGAAGTTCCCAGGCTATGAAGATGCTGAGGGCGCTATTGGCCACGATGAGCCAGAGCATAATGATTATGGAGAGTAGCCAATAGATGAGGTAGGGGAGAGGATGGGTTTGGGTGTATTTTAGGTAGGGGATTGTGTAGGTATAGACCAGGCTGCTGATCAGGACGGTCATGTAGAGCATGGTAGTGGTGGTGGGGTCGAGGAGGAGGTGGGGCCAGTGGGAGAGGGTTGTGGTGAGTTGGTGTAGGGGCATAGGGGGGTGTAGGTGTTTTGTGCTAAGGTCGTGGCTTTTGGGGAGTTTTTGGTGTGGGAGGATGCTGAGATGTGGGTGTTGGGCTGATGGATGGTTTTGAAAGGGGGGTTGCTTTTCTGGGAAAGATTTGCTGGATTGGGGGTTGGGAAGTAAGTGAAGGTTTATCAATATATGTTGACCCCAATAACTTTTACGAAGTATCGAAAACTCTTGAAGGAGCTTCCCAATACTTTTACCTTTGATGCCGAAACGCTAGGGGGAATCGAAAGAAGAAGGTGTACATAGCCTGGACTCATGTTGACGCTTACAA
>JBCBRR010000100.1:0-2311 GCA_039819605.1 Bacteroidota bacterium
AGGTAGCAGAACATGCACATCGGCGCCCATCTCCACTAGTGTCGGTAGGGCTCTTAGGGCAGCTATGCGCACATCAGAGTTTATATTCTTGAGGGCGTTGAGGATATGAGGTAGCAGAACATGTACATCGGCGCCCACCTCCACTAGGGTCGGTAAGGCCATTAGGGCAGCTATGCGCACATCAGGGTTTATATTCTTGAGGGCGTTGAGGATATGAGGTAGCAGAACATGTACATCGGCGCCCATCTCTACTAGGGTCGGTAAGGTTCTTATGGCAGCTATGCGCACATCAGAGTTACTATCCTTAAGGGCATTGAGGATAGGAGTTACCGTGGCTTGAACATCAGCGCTCTTTTGAACTAGGGTAGGTAGGGCTCTTAGGGCAGCTATGCGCACATCAGAGTTACTGTCTTCAAGGGCGTTGAGGATAGGAGTTACCGTGGCTTGAACATCAGCGCCCTTCTGCACTAGGGTTCGTAGGGCCTCTAGGGCATTTCTGCGCACATCAGAGACGCTGTCCTGGAGGGCGTTGAGGATAGGGGGTACCAGAAGTTGCATATCGGCGCCCTTCTCCACTAGGGTCTGTAGGGCCTTTAGGGCAGCCCTGCGCACATCAGAGACGCTATCCTGGAGGGCGTTGAGGATAGGAGGTACCAGAAGTTGAACATCGGCGCCCTTCTCCACTAGGGTCCGTAGGGCCTTTAGAGCAGCCCTGCGCACCTTCCAGTGGCTATCCTGGAGGGCATTGAGGATAGGAGGTACCAGAACATGTACATCAGTGCCCTCCTGAATAAGGAAGTAAAGTTTCTCGTCGGCAACAATATGCACATAATAGCTTCTATGCTTGAGCGCGCTGAGGATAAGGGGTAGTAGACCGAGTGCGTCGTCGCTCTTCGCAAATAGATCACGTATGAGGAGCATGAGAGCCTTTTGGTCAAAATTATAGCCAATATCCTCAAAAGCATTTAAGATAGGGGGTAGAAGGACTGGTACATCTGCATCAGCGGCCTTTTCAACCAGGATATCTAGGGCCTGTCTAGCAGCGATGTGCACATCATGGTCGATGTCCCTCAGCGCGTTGAGGATAGGGGGTAACAGAATTTGAACATCGGCGCTCTCTTCCACTAGGGTCCATAAGACCTGTCTAGCAGCGTTGCACACATCATAGTCGCTATCCTTGAGAGCATCGAAGGTATGAGATAGCAGAATTTGTGCGTCCGCGCCCATCTCCACTAGGGTCGGTAGGGCCCCTAGGGAAGCCCTTCGCACATCAGGGTCGCTATCCTTAAGGGCGTCGAGGATATGTGGTAGCAGATCTTGTACATCAGATCTCTTATTAATTAAGTTCGGTACGGCCTGTATAGCTGCGCTGCGAACATAAGCATTCTCGTCCTGTAAGCCGGTTTTTACTTGTGCTATACTCTGGAATGTGGCGTGTGGAAATCTGAAATGTTGCAGGTATGATAAAGCTGCTGCTGGGAAAGAGACGTATTGTGGCCTTACACCAGGTGCTACTGCTTCCGATTCCTGTACCGTTGATACTTCTGAAATTACAGAGGGCTTCTCTTGTAAGTTGTCCATTTCACCAGTATCTGTGCTATGTTCTACTTGCTCTACTGGTTCTCCTACTCCACAACTCTGTAAAAACAGCGACACGAGTAAAACAAACGCTAAATTCTTCTGATACTTCATAATATGCATAATCAACATAGTCTTGTTCCTAGGCCACTTATCTGGCTCCCCTCTCAATTATCATCTCTACATCCCATCAACTCTTTCCTATCTCAATCTTACCAAACTTCTTTCAAAAAGTCAACCCCTATTTCGACCACACCCTACTAACCCCTCATCCCATCAACTATTCCCTCCACACCCCAATCTTACCAAACTTCTCTCAAAAAGTCAACCCCTACTGCAACCACATCCACCAACCCTCTCTACCTCATCAACCCTTTACTCTACACCTCAACTCTACAAAACATTTTTCAAAAAGTCAACCCGCTACCCTAACCCCACCTAAAAACCTTCAAAATCGCTCACTAACCCCGTATTCTCCCACTCTAAAACCACCCTTCGATACCCCTAAATTCGAACCCCCAGTACCTCGATCCCCTCATCTTCTTCAATATCATGCACCAGCATCATGCCATCCCCTTGAATCCTAACCACCACCTAGCCCCCTTGGCGTGTAGCTGCTCCATCACCCCCTCCCCTAAGCCCTCCTCAACTACCTCGTCGGCCCTTAAAAATTCCCTCAGTCTCCTAGCGGGGCCAGGCACCAACAGGATTCTAGCCGCCATCCCAGCAACTT
>JBCBRR010000101.1:0-2300 GCA_039819605.1 Bacteroidota bacterium
GACAAGGAATTTCGCTACCTTTGGACCGTCAGAGTTACGGCCGCCGTTTACTGGGGCTTCAATTCAGAGCTTGCACCCCTCCTTTTAACCTTCCAGCACCGGGCAGGCGTCAGACCCTATACGTCGCCTTTCGGCTTCGCAGAGCCCTGTGTTTTTAGTAAACAGTCGCCACCCCCTGGCTTGTGCCCCCCGCCCTCATGGACGGGGCCTCCTTCTCGCGAACTTACGGAGGTATTTTGCCGAGTTCCTTCAACGCAGTTCTCTCAAGCGCCTTGGTATGCTCTACCAGTCCACCTGTGTCGGTTTAGGGTACGGTCATATGCGGGGCTTTTTCCAGGGACCGCTACCAAGTATGCCCAATCCGATAAGGACATACAGCTCTCACGATCCGTCACCATCCGCTGGCTGCTGAATATTAACAGCATTCCCATCAGCTACGCCTCTCGGCCTCGCCTTAGGGGCCGGCTCACCCTGCTCAGATTAGCTTTAAGCAGGAACCCTTGGACTTTCGGCGAGGGGGTCTCTCACCCCCTTTATCGCTACTCATGTCAGCATTCTCGCTTCCGATACCTCCAGAGTCGGTCGCCCTTCTCCTTCAGCGGCTTACGGAACGCTCCGCTACCGAACAATCGACCCTTGACTGTATGCAGACGCCGCCGCTGACGGCGGCTTCATACAGTCAAGGGAACGCATTGTTCCCAGAGCTTCGGCGTGTGGCTTGAGACCCGGTACATTTTCGCCGCAAGACAGCTATTAGACCAGTGAGCTGTTACGCTTTCTTTAAATGATGGCTGCTTCTAAGCCAACATCCTGGTTGTTTTGGCCGTCTCACATGCTTTACCACTTAGCCACAACTTAGGGGCCTTAGCTGCTGGTCAGGGTTGTTTCCCTCTCCACTACGGACGTTAGCATTCGCAGTGTGTCTGCCAGATAGTACTTCTCGGTATTCGGAGTTTGGTTAGGATCAGTAAGGCTGTGGGCCCCCATAGCCCATCCAGTGCTCTACCCCCGAGAGTATTCGCCTGACGCTCTACCTAAATAGATTTCGCGGAGAACCAGCTATCTCCGAGTTTGATTGGCCTTTCACCCCTAGGCACACGTCATCCCGACCTTTTTCAACAGGTGTGGGTTCGGCCCTCCAGTGTGTGTTACCACACCTTCAGCCTGCTCATGCCTAGATCACTCGGTTTCGGGTCTAATTCATCGTACTCAGCGCCCTATTCAGACTCGCTTTCGCTACGCCTACACCTAACGGCTTAAGCTCGCACGATAAACTAAGTCGCTGACCCATTATACAAAAGGTACGTGGTCACTTACGCTCCGGCTGTTTGTAGGCGTCCGGTTTCAGGTCTGTTTCACTCCCCTCGTCGGGGTGCTTTTCACCTTTCCCTCACGGTACTGGTTCACTATCGGTCGATCAGGAGTACTTAGGCTTGGAGGGTGGTCCCCCCATCTTCGAACAGGATTTCACGTGTCCCGCCCTACTCTAACAGGCTCTCTTTTACAAATACGGGGCTGTCACCCTCTTCGGCCGCGCTTCCCAACGCGTTCTTCTTGTTTCGAGCCAGGCCTGGTCCGCGTTCGCTCGCCACTACTAGCGGAGTCTCGGTTGATGTCCTTTCCTCCGGGTACTTAGATGTTTCAGTTCCCCGGGTTCGCTTTCAATGGCCTATGTATTCAGCCAGAGAATACCTGGTTCAGACCACTTTACGTTGATCGCTCAAAATAAAGCAGACTGTCAGGTGGGTTTCCCCATTCGGAAATCTGCGGATCAATGCCTATTCGCGGCTCCCCACAGCTTATCGCAGCGTATCACGTCCTTCATCGCCTCTGATCGCCAAGGCATCCACCAAACGCCCTACTTGCGCTTGATCCGATCCAGAAGAAAACGCGCAGCACGCGCCTCTTCAGATCGCTCAGTGCGATGATCGCCGCCCCAAAACTGAGGAACGTCCGACCATCGCCGGTCAGTCAGTCAAGACTTGGATTGCGCTTCTACTCGAGCATTGCTGGAGCAATGCTCTGCGCAATCCAAAACTCTCTCTTTACGATGTGAAGGATCTCTGCGGACAGAGATCGGAAATCAGCTCCGAAAAGCCGATATCCGATGTCTGGTCTTTCGCGTCTCATGTCCCGCGTAAGTCGCCTTTGGGGGTCGGTAGCTCAGGTGGTTAGAGCGCACGCCTGATAAGCGTGAGGTCGGAGGTTCGAGTCCTCCTCGACCCACCACCGACTCGCCAGCACCGACTCGCCAGCACCGACTTGCCACCACCAACTTGCGGGGCCTTAGCTCATCTGGG
>JBCBRR010000102.1:0-2250 GCA_039819605.1 Bacteroidota bacterium
TAATCCATGGGGCAATATACTAAAGTGTTCGCCTGAAGGCGAGGGTGTTATTCCCAATCCCACCTAACTACATAAATGCAATTAAAGATCTTAAGCATGGCATCCCTAGTGTGGGATGGCAAGTGGTAACGAATAGGCACAACGCACCGCATAAGATTCGCTTATTGATTATAACCATGGGCCAAACATAATCACTTCAACACTTCTTGCCGTTTATTAGCCTAGACCTTTTGTTCTGCCTGTGCCCTTCCTTCTCAAATAAGGAAGATACTCTAGATCGTGTGATATCTATGAGTTTATGAGACACCTTACTATCCCGCCCATAACGCTCGTCCGCCAGGCTAAACGGTGTGGCTTGGTCTGACAAATCGGTACATTTTTGTGCCATAGTCTTAACATCTATCCCCTTACTTTGCATAAGTTCAATAAGATCAAGTACAAAGGGTTCATCATTGTGAATGATGGCTATGTGGAGTAGATTAAGCCCTTTGTATTCTGTGTTATCTTCTACTTTGGTACTGACATCTTGCCCTATTAAATATAGAACTACATCTATGTTACCCCCAGTAACTGCATAGAATAGTACCGAGTTACCCTGACTATCTCTGTGATTTACATCTGCTCCTTGACACACTAAATATTTTACTACGTCAAGATGACCTGCAACAGCTGCACATTGTAGTGCGGTCACGTTTAGAGGCGGATAAGTAATGTCTGGGTTGACTTTTACACTTTCTATCAGGTGTTGTACTAAAGTCTTTTCACCTTCTCGAGCTAAATAGTGTATAGGTGTGTAGGCGAAGCCATCGAGCAAAGTATAATTGTATCTTACTTTTTCCGTGTGCTCATTCAAAAAGTCTTTTACTTCCTCTATCACAGTTTCAGGATCTCTTACGAGAAAGACTAATTCGTCAAAAAAATCATGATCTCCCTGCTTTTCTCCAGCTGCTATCATACCTCCGTCAGTAACGCAAGGGGTTGCCAGGATATGGCTGCTCTCTTCACCTGCAGTAAAACTGCCACAGTCCGTAACCATAGCAAGCAGCAGTACCAGTTTTAAAATTTGTGATTTTCGTATTGTTTTCATGATGAGGATTGTTTTGATCATAGCCGTATGTTGGGATGCATGGTCTACAAGGTAAGTTCCTACACATTTCGCCCGTTACAAACATATGGAAAAGCAACTAAACCCACCACTTAAAGGCGCAGTATGCCGGCCACGACTTTTCCTCTTCGCATTCATGACGTTAACACTATCAGGCATTAGGGAATATTTCTGGGGGCTGTCCTAGATAACACGAAGATACAGTGAGAACGGATTTCCCCTACGATAAGGGGAATATCTTGGCAATGTGATGAGGGGGTTCACGCTTTTACGTGGCTGTAGGTGTAGCTTATCGAGTTCACAGCTTTTACGATACCTTTCCCCTGCGGGGGGCTTCGTTACTTTTTTCATCGTAGGAAAAAAGTAACCAAAAAAATCACCCGCGACTATCAAATTTGGCTAAAAGACCCTCGAAAAATGTTTAAAATGCAGAAATCTCGTCGCTTCGCTCCTCAGGCAGGTCTGCATTTTGTCCACACTTTTCTCGGAACTTTCTTAACGCCATTTGATAGTATGCGGTTTTGAGGAGTGCTGCAGGCTTATGCTCTCATCATTCAATCATGCGGTGTACTAACATGGGGTCTTAGCGACCATCATGATTTCGTACAGTTGCAGCACTCCTTTGGGTTCGTTAACGGATGTCTCGCTCTAAGGTCGTGGGCCTCAACTAGCTTTAGGCACTCACCCTGCATTCTTTGAAAAGTGCAATTGCTTCAGTTTAGCCTTTGTTTGAAAAATACAATTCTCTGGGAAGGCGAGTAGACTTAAAATTGTATACTTCAATTGAAGTATACAATTTTAAGTCTACTCGCCTTCCCAGAGAATTGTATTTTTCAAACAAAGGCTAAACTGAAGCAATTGCACTTTTCAAAGAATGCAGGGTGAGTGCCTAAAGCTAGTTGAGGCCCACGACCTTAGAGCGAGACATCCGTTAACGAACCCAAAGGAGTGCTGCAACTGTACGAAATCATGATGGTCGCTAAGACCCCATGTTAGTACACCGCATGATTGAATGATGAGAGCATAAGCCTGCAGCACTCCTCAAAACCGCATACTATCAAATGGCGTTAAGAAAGTTCCGAGAAAAGTGTGGACAAAATGCAGACCTGCCTGAGGAGCGAAGCGACGAGATTTCTGCATTTTAA
>JBCBRR010000103.1:0-2242 GCA_039819605.1 Bacteroidota bacterium
CTGTCTCGCCCGGCTCAGAGAGCACTTTAGTAGGCACAGGTATATATAATCGGCATCGGGTAAGCGAAGCAAAAGCCGCGACCTATTTACCGCTATGCGGTCTAGTGCTGAACTTTTGACTCTATTTGTGTTCTACATAATGGTATCTACCTTAATACAGTTTGGGGCGGATAGTACTGATAAAAATTATAAAGTACATCACCACAGTTTGATTGAAATAATTTGGACCACTATTCCCGCTCTAACATTGTGCGTTATTGCGGTGCCAAGCTTTACTTTGCTGTACAGTTTAGATGAAATAGTGTTGCCTAGCTTAACTATAAAAGCTATCGGCCGGCAATGGTATTGGTGTGCGCCGTTTAACGGTAATTCGGATTGGAAAGTAACCTGTATGAGAACTTCTACTCTCAGCAGGCTCGCATTCTATAGCTCTTTCGTGACGAGCTATAAAGCACTTAACTTACCCGACACTACCCTTGCGAAAGGGATAGAAGGCTTACATATGCCTGTCGAAAGACTTGGGGGAACAGAGCAGGTTAAGAAAGGACAGTCAAACCGAAGGTGTCTAGGTTGGTACACTGTCCGAGGGATGGTTGCTATGGAGACCTATAAAACTGATTCCGAGGTACACATTCCTCCCCAGGTTGACACTACGGAACCTGTGTCCCACTATTGTGCCAGAAAGACCAATGCTGTGTATAAAACGAATAGTGGAGGATTACTGCAACATGCAGGAAAGCGGTTTTCTCCTAAAGCGCTAGCGATGCCTAATTACTGGAACTCGGGATGTACTAAGGGACGAAAGTCCTATGTACACGGAGACCCCATAGTAGACGGTAAGAGATACTACTTTACCGTCGAAGGAGGTCAGCCTGAGGCCAAGGACTATCCCGCTGTCGACTCACTGTACACATCGGGGGATTCCTTAACTCTACCAAATTTAGGATTGGAGGTTAAAATAGGCGAATATCAAAGCCTATTCGAACCAAAACTATACAAATATGCTTACGAAATGATAAAATCCAAACCAGGTAACACTACCCCTGGAGTGGATAAAGAAACCCTAGATGGCACTAGCCTATCATGGGTCGAATCTATCGTCAAATCGATGAAGGATCGCTCCTTTCAGTTTAAACCGGCGGTGAGGAAATATATACCAAAACCGAACGGAAAAATGCGTCCTCTGGGAATTCCTACCCCGAAGGACAAGGTCGTCCAGCAGGCTATTCGCCTTATCATCGAACCGCCTTTTGAAAAAGAATTTCTTGACTCCAGCCATGGATTCCGACCGAACCGCTCTGCGCACAGCGCGCTGAAAATGACAAAAGGATGGACGGGTATCACCTGGATGATCGAGGGGGATATAAAAGGATGCTTCGATAACGTGGATCACCACATTCTTGAAGGCCTCTTAAAACGTCGCATCAAGGATCCAAACCTCATTAGCCTTTATTGGAAGGCCGTGAATGCTGGATACGTAAATAATGACACCCTCGAGCCCCACAGCCTAACAGGCGTCCCACAAGGAGGTGTACTCAGCCCTCTCCTCTCGAACATTTACATGCATGAACTCGACGTCTATGTTGAGACCTTAAAAGAGAAGTATGATTACTCCGAAAATCGGAAGGGGTCAATTCAAAACCCTAAATACACTTCTATCTTAAAACGACTCAAAGAACTACGAATTCAAGGCGACGGCGATTCCATCAGGAAAGTAGAGCTCGAGCGAATGAGCACGCCTAGCGTCATAAGAACAAGCACTCGCTTGTATTACGTTAGATATGCGGATGACTGGGTGATCGGCGTCAAAGGTACAAGAAAGACCGCAGAAGACGTAAAGTTGGACGTGGAAACCTTCCTAAGAGAAGAACTTAAGCTTGAACTTAGCCGAGAGAAGACCGCAATCACCCATCTTTCAACCGAAACTGCCTTCTTCCTAGGAACCGTGATACGAAGGCCCAGTCCTAAGTACTCGTCTTCCTTAATAAGGAAAGTAGGGAAAAGGTCGATTAAAGGTTCAAACACCCGACTTCTTCTGGAAGCCCCCATCAATCGTATAGTCGAAAAACTTAAAAATCAGGGGTATGCCCACTCACTCGACGGCTCCCCCAGAGCCGTGACTAAGTGGATCTATATGAAACCTGAAGAGATACTTCTGCGTTTTAGTTCAGTTATAAGAGGTTACTTAAATTATTATAGCTTTGCAAATAACCGCAATATGCTTCAGAGAATAGTATGGATA
>JBCBRR010000104.1:0-2191 GCA_039819605.1 Bacteroidota bacterium
AAAACTGTGCGTTAGATTTAAGGATAGAATCTCACATTGTCATGCCTCAAGATACTATTATTATTACCCTACCCGATGGCACCCAGCGGACTTTCCCCGCCGGCACCACCAGCCTAGCTATCGCGCAAACCCTACGCCCCCAGTTGGCTAGCCAAGTACTGGTAGCCCTCGTCAATGAAGTACCTTGGGATGTTACCCGGCCTTTATATACAGATGCTATGCTTCAGCTCTGCACCTGGGAAGATGAGGCGGGTAAGCAAACTTTTTGGCACTCTTCCGCCCACCTGATGGCCGAGGCATTGGAAGCCTTGTACACCAATGTGCAGCTAGGGATTGGCCCCCCCATTGCCCAGGGGTTTTACTATGACGTTGATTTTGGTGACCAAGCTTTTGATGCCAGCCACCTGCCTGCTATCGAAGCCAAAATGCGAGACTTAGCTCACCAGCATAACCCCTACGAAAGAGTACCTATCAGTAAGCAAGCAGCCTTAGCACATTTCCGTGCCAAAAACAGTACCTACAAGCTGGAGCTGCTCGAAGGGCTACAAGACGGCCACATTACCCTATACAGGCAGGGCCAATTTACAGATCTCTGCAAAGGGCCCCACATTCCGCATACAGGCTTGATCAAAGCCATCAAGCTGCTTAACATAGCAGGGGCCTATTGGCGGGGTAACGTGAAGCAGAAGCAGCTGACCCGTATTTACGGCATCACTTTCCCACAAGAGAAGGCCCTCCGCACTTATCTCACTTGGGCAGCAGAAGCCCAAAAGCGCAGCCACCAACACATTGGCAAGACCTTGCAGCTCTTTACCTTTTCCGAAAAAGTGGGGTTAGGGTTGCCGCTCTGGCTACCCAAAGGCGCTATACTACGGGACCAATTGATGCAATTCTTACAGCGTGCGCAGTGGAGAGCCGGTTATCAACCCATCATAACGCCCCACATAGGGCACCAAGACCTCTACATTACCTCGGGCCATCAAGCCAAGTATGGTGAAGATGCCTTCCAGCCCATCCATACCCCGCACGAAAGAGAGAAGTTTGTGTTAAAGCCCATGAACTGCCCGCACCATTGTGAGATTTACAAGCAGGGTGCCAAATCTTATAGAGATTTACCCATTCGCTTGGCAGAATTTGGTACTGTCTATCGCTATGAGCAGCATGGAGAGCTACATGGCCTCATGCGTACCCGGTGTTTTACGCAAGATGACGCGCATATTTTTTGCCGTCCTGATCAGGTCAAAGCAGAGCTGGCCGGTGTGATCGACCTGGTATTGTCCACGTTCCATGCCTTGGATTTCACCGATTACAAAGTGCAGCTGTCTTTTCATGACCCCAAGCAGCCCGATAAATACATAGGCAATCCAGCAGATTGGCAGCAGGCGGAGCAAGCCATGGAGCAGATCGTAGTTGAAAAGAACTTGCCAGCCACCCGCACCCTAGGCGAAGCCGCTTTTTACGGCCCCAAGATCGACTTCATGGTCCAGGATGCTTTAGGCAGGAGCTGGCAGTTGGGGACTGTGCAGTTAGATTACCAATTGCCAGAAAGATTTGCACTGACGTACGTGGGGGCTGACAATCAAAAGCACCGGCCCGTTATGATCCACAGGGCCCCCTTGGGGTCTTTGGAGCGGTTCATTGCCATTTTGCTAGAGCATACCAGCGGCCATCTGCCCTTATGGCTCGCGCCGCATCAGGTAGCCATTCTACCCATTTCTGAGAAACATGCTACCTATGCCGACCAGGTAGCCACACGACTCATCGAACAGGAGATCCGGGTCTCTATCGACCACAGCGACGAGAAGATCGGCAAGAAAGTGAGGACCGTAGCGCTCAGCAAAGTGCCCTATGTGGCGATCATCGGTGCCAAGGAGCAGGAGGCACAACAAGTGGCTGTCAGGAAACACGGTGTGGGGGACATAGGGAGCATGTCCCTAGACGCGTTTGTGCAGATGCTCAAGACAGAAATCACCGCTGGGCAGATGGGCTTTTCGCCGGAGGCTTTTCAGACACAAAATATTTCCTGATATTTGGCATGCGCTTTTCAAGTCAAATTCTAAAACAGTAACGGTATCATCAGGACCCGAGGCAAGCCCATATTTCGAAAAAGGCAAGAAGAACCTTATCGAGTCAATCATCGTATCCATGCACCCGCTGAGACGTTGTCGCCTACAACCCTTACCGTGGGTGC
>JBCBRR010000105.1:0-2151 GCA_039819605.1 Bacteroidota bacterium
TACAAACCTATCGAGCTTCGGATGTCCTCAAAGCTAATTTGCTTGGTGATCAGTGAGCTAATCTGTTTTCTAGCTATCAGTTTCTGCAGGTCTTGCTGTATGTTATCAGAGAGGAGTGCTTCATCTACGAGTTGTGTACCTCCACTGTCTATCCAGTAGGTGTCTAACACGCCTTCAGTTTCTAGACAGCACATAATGGACCAAGGGTTGTAGAGCACCTCTTCACCAAACTTGTAGCCATTATACCAGTACTTGACTCGCTCTAAAGTTGTAGAGGTAGGGACTTGCTTAAACAGTTCGTTGACTTCTTGTTGGGTAAAGCCATAGGAAGTGGCAAAATTCTCATCAAATAATGTATACTCCCTCACATTGTTGATGCTCGAGAAAAGGCTAGCTTTCGCCACCCTGAGTATCCCAGTGATCAGTCCCCGCTTGAGGTAGGGGTTGCCTTTGAACGTGTTCCCAAACAGCTCCCGGAATAACTTTAAAACCTTATCAAACTCCTTAGGCTTTTCTTTGAGTTCTATGAAAGCATTGTTGATGGGTGTATCGTATTCGTCTATGAGTATGTAAATATTCTGTCCAAAGTGCTGTGAGAGTAGTTCACTTAGAAAACGCAAACTTTTTCTAGCATCTTGTTCCCCAAACTTACCTGTAAGGTACCGTTGCAACTTCCCTTGATAGCTCTGTTTTACTGAGCTTGATGTGGCATGGATATGTTGCTCTAGGTAGCTATGCTCCCTATACAAATCAGTAAGTTGCATTTTAATTGCCTCTTCTATCTCCTGATAAGACTCTCCTGTTACGTCTTTAAACCCTATGCTGATGACGGGATATTGCCCTTGGTGATTGCTAACTAAGTCTGGATGCTTTTGTGCTATTTTGAGCGGAGACAACTGCTTCACTTTACCTGTCTTAGGCCCTACCACAATCTCGCCCCCAACAAAAAGTTTGTGATTGCGACACTGTTCTTGAGATAAAGGAGCGCCGTGCTCGTCTATCTCAATAGCTAAGAAGCGTTGTAGCATGTCCATATTCATGGTCTTTCCCCAACGCCTAGGGCGGGTAATGAGCGTGACCTTACCCACACTTCCCTCCAAGAACTCTTGGATAAATAGGCTCTTGTCTACAAATACGTCGCTATCTATCCGTAGCTCAGCAAAGGTATCTACACCCGTATATACCCTGGGGTTAGCCTTTGGAGTTATAGAATCAGTTACGCTAGGATCCATGCTACTATTGATCCCTGAGGATTATATGCTCATGTTTCATAGCCATTTCCTTGCCACAAAAAGCCAGACACACCTGCAGCGCCCTTTTAACGTGGCTATGTGTCTTTAAGGCGGTACTATACTGTTTAGCCGAGATCTGAGCCAACCCCTCTTCAGCTACCTTATCCAAACTGGCCGCATCTGGGCCTACCTTGTATTCCATAATGATCGCCTGGTCCCCGTGATCCATCATGGGAATGAGTATTGTATCAGCCCTACCTAGCCCACTCTCCCGCTCGCTTTCTATACCAAAGTATTGGGGTAAGGTGCTGGATAAGCCTGACATAAAGCCACTGTAAAATAATTCTGCTCGCTTTGGCCCTGATTGGTAAAAGCTCGTGGACGTACGTAAAAAAGCCTGTAGGCGTTCCGCAAACTCAGTCACTTGACCCGTTGCTAACAGATCCATCAGATTGTTGTAAGCATATGTATCTATCTCTAGCTTCCGGCGTACCCATTCTGCCAACCGCTGTCTATAGATAAGCCGTACTTCATGGTTGGGTATAGAAAGGTTGCATCGTTTTGTGTTGGCATCGTCTCCCAGACCTACACTATCCGGGTTGAGATATCCAGCAAAGAGCAAGAGGCTGTACAAACCTATCGAGCTTCGGATATCCTCAAAGCTAATTTGCTTGGTGATCAGTGAACTAATCTGTTTTCTAGCTATTAGCCTCTGTAGGTCTTGCTGTATGTTATCAGAGAGGAGCGCTTCATCTACGAGTTGTGTGCCTCCACTGTCTATCCAGTAGGTATCTAATACACCTTCAGTTTCTAGACAGCACATAATGGACCAAGGGTTGTAAAGCACCTCTTCACCAAACTTATAGCCATTATACCAGTACTTGACTCGCTCTAAAGTTGTAGAGGTCGGGACTTGCTT
>JBCBRR010000106.1:0-2094 GCA_039819605.1 Bacteroidota bacterium
GAGTTTCGCTTGGATTTCATGCCAAGGGATGATTTGCGAGAAGATAATGAGGGGGTGTTGATAGTTGATGTATCGGGCTATCGCTCTATGTGGTTGGTCTGCAGGGTGGGCGGGGGCTGGCATATGGAGGAGTAAGAGTCCTATTTTCTCTTCAAGAGCTGTGTTATGATCATTAACGGTGTATCAGTACTATCCACGGAATGCTGCAACATACTACAAAGATCTTGATATTCCTAAAAAGGCAAATCTATGCTGATTGATTGTGGACTCCAACAGATATACTCGATCCGGCTGAATTTCCTAATGTACAACCAACTCTACAAACTCTTGTACCTCTTGCCTAGATCTTATCCACTTTATAGACTGCCCAGTGGTGGTGTATAGTGTCAACTGGTGCTGATCTGGATCTTCAGTATGCTCTACAGTAAGAGCTAACTCGCAAAGCCGAGGCATTAAGAGCGTAGGGATACGCGGGTCTTTTACTGCCCAGTATCTTTCAATGAGTGTCTCAGTAGAAATATTCTGAAGAGCCTCGCTGGCAATATTGCGAACATGTACATCCTCATCTTTGAGGACATTCAACATAAGCGGCAAGACCTCCAAAACTTCAGATACTGCCGCACTCGTCTCTAATAGGATCGGTAAAACCTCTCGAGCAACTTTGCGAACAAAATGGTTATCATCTTGGAGAGCCCTCAGCATAAGTGGCAAAACCTCAGACATGTCTCCGATCTTCCCGGGTAGAGTCAGTAAAGCTTCATGAGCAGTATTACGAACATGATCGCTAGTATCTTTTAGGGCGTCCAGCATAAGCGGCAAGATCTCAGATACTGCTCCAGTCTTCTCTAATAGGGTCGCTGAGACCTTCAAAGCAATACTGCGAGCAATATGTTTACTATCTTTGAGCGCATTTTGGGTCAGCGGCAAGACTTCAGACGCTGCTAAACCCTTTTCTAATAGGGCTTCTAGAACCCTTAAGGCAGCGATGCGAACATAATCGTCCCCATCGTCGAGGGCATTTTGTGTCAGTGGCAAGGCCGTAGACACGGCTAAGCTCTTTTCCAATAGTGCCTTTAAACTCCTTAGGGCAGTCCTGCGAACATCTCTGTTACTGTCCTCGAGGGCCTTCTGTATAAGCGGTAATGCCTCAGATATGGCTAGACCCTCTGCTGGTAGTATCGCCGCTAGGACCTCTAGAGCAGTACAGCGAATAGAACGGTCACGATCTGTGAGAGCGTTCTGTACACGCGGTAAGGCCTCAGATAATGCTAGGCCTCTTTCTAATAGGGTCGGTAGCGCCCGTAGGGCAGCAATGCGAGAATCAGGTTCCCTATCCTGGAAGGCATGCAGTATCAGTGGCAGAGCTTCAGATACGGCTAAGCCCTTTTCTACGAGTTCTCTTAACACCTTTAGGGCAGCGATGCGAACAATACCTACCTCATCTTTGAGGGCGTTCTGTGTCAGCGGCAAGGCCTCAGACACAGCTAATCCCTTTCCTAATAGCGTCTCTAGGACCCTTAGGGCAACCCTGCGGACATTACTATCGCTATTTTTGAGAAGGTCTAGCACAAGTAGCAAGGGTTCAGGTACTACCAGGCCTTTTTCTAATAGTAGGGGTAAAGTCCTTCCGGCAAGCCTGCGAATATTAGGATCACTATCTTGGAGGAGGTCTAGCACAAGCGGTACGGCCTCAGGTACTGCTAGACCCTTTTCTAGTAGTGTTGGTAGCTCCTCTAGCACAGCGCTACGAACATCGCCTTCCCTATCTTGGAGGGCATTCAGTATATACGGTAAAGCTTCAGATAATTCTACACTGTTTTCCAATAGTATGGTTAAAGCCTCGCGGGCAAAGTCGCGTACAAGCTCGGATTGGCCTTTAAGGGCACTTAGTATAACTGACAAGGCTTCAGATACTACCACATCCTTTAATAGAGTCGGTAGGGCTTCTTGAGCCGTGTGGCACATATTACTGTCACTAGCTTCGAGGGCGTTGAAAATAAGCGGCAAGGCTTCAGATATTGTCACGCCGTTTTCCAATTCTAACAGGGTCGGTAAGACCTCAAAGGTGATAGTATCTATACTGTCTTGGAGGTC
>JBCBRR010000107.1:0-1883 GCA_039819605.1 Bacteroidota bacterium
GTAACAGACAGCCTTTTCAATGCCATCCGCGATGTTGAAACAGATGCGGTAAATCAATAGCGTATACTCCTGCTTTCGACCAGTCTCATCATCTCTTTCTGAAAGCACTTCCAGCAATTCTTGGTTCGTACTGAGCAATTGATTTACCGCATCTGTTTCAACATCGCGGATGGCATTGAAAAGGCTGTCTGTTACTGTAACAACATGCTGGTCTTTATCAATGGGCCTCTCTTGGATATCTTTTTTGTTGTCTTCTTTAGTCTCACTTACTGCTGCATGTGATCTTATAGTACGTTCTTGTGGATCATATGTCTCCTTAGGACAATTCGAAGAGACAGATAGCGAACTATAGGTATACTCATCAGGCCTAAAGTCGCTACAGATAGCGACTTTAGGCCTGAGCGTAATGCCTACATGCGAATGTCTATCTACGTATTTCCTCTTTTGCACTGATGGGACTCCTGTTAAGCAAACTATGGGGTCGCCCCTTTGTAACAACCTGCGACGTATTTTTCTCTTAGCTTCAGCGCTGTCATCATAAAAAGTATTTTCGAAAAAGAAGCTAGACTCTTCATCGATACCTACTACTCTCTTCTTGCCAACAACATCAAAAAATGCTTCCATTCTGCAGTGCAAGGGTACAGCTGTGTAGTAGTACTTAAACAGGCTACTACCTACTTGAAATGCCTTTGGCGGCAGATATGAGACTGCTCTTATCTCTGCTTGTGTATCTTCTTGACTTAGGTCATGTAGCACTGCTACATTTTCGTGTTGCTGGTCATAATGCAAGTATGTATTCAACCGAAGTATATTAGCAAAGCTCATTATATAACCTAAATAGTGGACAGCTTCTTTACGGATAATCTTACGATCAAATAGTTGCGCTACTGCATCCCAGCCACTTCTAGGTACTATTCCATAGTAAAAGGCTAAGCCGTACAATAATCTATCCGGTAAGCGATAGATTTCTTTCTTAACATTGTACGGCTTTCCTTGGTCAAACTGTGGTCGAAATTCTTCTATGTTGCCAAGCTTTTGCTTGAGTTTGGGCCCTGTTACATCTGGATGTCTGTAGTCCCACTCTACAACACCTTCCAACACCCTTTTCCTAGCCCTGCTTTTGTAGACCTCTGGATCCGCAAGGAATGCTATCTTTTGTGCTTCATAGGCCTTGTGAAGCTGTTCATCTCCATGTACATAACAGGTACTCTCCAAAATGTAGGGTAGGTTTTTATCTATATGTCCCACCTTGTTGCCCTCATTTCTCAAATAGCACAGCATATCCGCTACAGTCTGTATCAATGTGTAAGGCTTGTCCTGCCTGCCCAAAGGTGTCTTACCCCCTAAATCTAAGTTGATACCCCGCTTTATTAGATGCTCCAGGTTAACACCATGCTTACTGTTTGGAATCTTCGTCTCACCTAAGTTGATCACCCTGAAGTTTACTAGATGAGTTAGACGCTTGAAGTACGCTCTAGCTGTCACTTCATCGCTACATTCTTCCATGAGAATAGCAAATTCCAGATCTGAATAAGGGGTCATCTGTTGTAAAGCCATAGATCCTAAGCCCATGACGGTGTATTTGCAAGGAGCGGGTCCCAACTCTTGCTTGCTCTCAAGATAAAGACGAGATAAAAAAGCTTTGATCCTCGTGGCTATGTCATGGAATAACGCTTTGCTACGCTGGATGTACGCTGCTTCGTTAGCTCGCTCTTCTTCTGGAGTACTGTGTTGATTCAGGAGTGCTTCTAGCTCATCAGCTTCTACTTGAGCATAAGCGCGCAACCCTTCGAGCTCTTGCTTGTCACCTGCCATCTCCTTTTGAAGCTTAATGTCGTCTATGGAAGAATCAGGAATTAGAGCTCTCCTAATGGTCAATAAGC
>JBCBRR010000109.1:0-1784 GCA_039819605.1 Bacteroidota bacterium
GCTTCCCCGCAGAGATATTGCCAGTAGATGTTCTCTTCCCAAATCTTCACCACTCTCTCATCACTGAGTTGATGTATATGTTGCAACAGGAGTAGCCCTACCATCTTACGTATGGGATGGCTGGGAGCTCCTCTACTTGAATACAGGTCTTGGAACTTGTTTTGGATGTCTTTCCAGGGTATGGCTTGAGTTAAAAGCACCATTTTGTGCTCCTTCCTTATCATGTACGCCAGTGTAGGGTCAAGTAGGTTTAATTGATGCTGATTGGGTGTATTTCCTAACATAAGTTGCTGACATTATTTGCAAGGTTTTAGGCCAAAAATAAGATTTTCTGGTGTATTATGTGGGTACTTTGGGAGGCGTTTTAAGCCTAAAATAGGCTTGTATGTTCTTTAAAAGCTATTTTGCAGAATAGTTAAGGGCCGACTATCTAGATCTGGGACGGCTACATCCGTACATGAAGTGAGATCGTTGCACAACTCCTGTTTTAGGGATCTGGTTCCCGATTTTGGACAATACTTACCCTCATGACAGTCGCTATGATGAGGGTGAAGTGGCTTACAAACACACGCGGGGTTTATAACGGTCTCGAAGCGTATGGTGGAAGGCTTCGAGCAGGTATAGGGAAGAACTTATTGAGCTTTGCTCGGAGGTCTTATGGGAGGAGCATGGCTTAGCGCGGCAGCTTCTGGCATGGGATAGTGAGGAGGATGGTCAACAAAATTCAGATTCGGCGCTATTTGACCATAATTTTCCAGGCACTTGACTTTGTGGGAAATGTTTCGTAAGATGCATTGTGAAGCTGAGTCAAGGATATAGACCAGCAACACTTGATAGCAAGCATTAACTTTTAAACCGAACCTTATCATGAAACCGGCACATCAAAAAAGCTTATCGCGCATTTTACTCATCTCATTCTTTCTCCAAAGCTGTGGGATAGAAATTCCTATATCAGGACATCAATCAGAAGGAGTTGGACCTGACGGGATACAGCAACTCGAGACTACATCTGGTGGTTCAGCCGCACCGCCACTGCCTTCAGAAGAGCTACAACCACAATCTGGCTTTACACGTTCTCACGATGGACCTGCCCAGCCCTTGCCTGGTGTAAGTGCAGCAACTGTCCAAGATGGAGCTGTTGAAGATTCACAGTCTGGTGCAACAGAGCTAACTGAAGTAGATAAGCTTTTTAATGCCATCCGTGATGGTGGAACGGATGAGATAAACAGCTTGCTCAGTAAGGATAGAGGACTGTTGGAAGTACTTTCAGTGAGGGATGATGAGGTTGGTCGAAAGCAGGAGTATACGCTATTGATGTATGCTGCTCATTTGGGTTCTGAGCCTATGGTCAGGTTATTGCTATCGTGGAAGCCGGAGGTTAATAGGGCTAATAAAGACGGCCTTACTGCACTACATATGGCTGCTGCAAAGGGTCACTTGGCAGTAGTAAAATGTCTCAAAGGAGAAAGAGTACAGTTGGATTGCACCAGTGATGATGGTAGGACACCGATGCACCTAGCTGCCCAAAACGGACATTTAGAGGTAGTAGAGTACTTGGATAAGAATGGTGCGAAGTCTGATATAAGGGATGGTAGCGGCTTGACAGCTTTCTACTTGGCCTCAAGCGCTACTCACACATCAGTAAAAGACTATTTACTTCAAAGAGTTATCAATAAGCATTACGCTGACCTGTTGGAGGCTATAGACGCAGGGGAAGTAGAGAAAGTTAATGAAATCATCGCTGCTTTGCGGCAGTTGATTGATAGCGTGGATGCTAGGATTGC
>JBCBRR010000110.1:0-1779 GCA_039819605.1 Bacteroidota bacterium
TGCGTACCCCTGACCGCTCTCTATCGCTGAATTAATAGCCCAATCCTTTTGCATGGCAATGAATAACCCCGCCATAAACCCACTGTAAAACCGCTCTGCTCCACTTGGACCTACGTTTCTGAGACTCGTAGCTTCTGCTAGGTATCTGTTGAGCAGTTCCGAAAATGATTTGACCTCCCCGCGGAATAGGTAGCCAATCATATTTGTGTAATAGGTAGACTTGGCCTGCCCCTTAAACCAGCCTATGATCAAGCTTTTGTAGACAGCTCTTATTTCCGCGTTGGGAATACGAACTTGGCAAAAATACTCAATGCTAGGTCTGGGTTGCATTTCTCCAGCTAAGGTAACATAACCGGCAGCTAGCATGAGGGACCAGAACTTTAGATTGTGATCTGTATCCAACATATTAACGTGCGGGCTGATCTCGACGCCGATCGTATCTTCAGCTAAAAGTTGCTCAATCTGATAAATCAAGTCATCACTGTCTTGCAGGAGGTTTCTGAGTAAGGTATCACTGCCTGTATTGACCCAATAGGGAGCTAACTTACCACCCTCGCTTATGCAGGACATAATAGACCAAGGATTGTAAATAGTAATGCCCCCGACGGTATAGCCATTGTACCAAGCTTTGATGTCTTCCAGATCGGGAGCAGGTTCTTCAATCCGTTTCTTGATGTATGGATGCGCAAATAAATTGCTCACTTCCGTATCAGTAAATCCAAAGTGCTCGGTATAGCGCTTGTCTAACAGAGAATATTCTCGAAAGTTATTAATCCCTGAAAACAGGTCAGCCTTGGCTATCCTGAGGATCCCTGTCATGATTCCCTTTTCGAGATAAGGGTTATCCTTGAAACACTTGCCCAAGAGCCCTCGCATAAAGCTGAGTACTTTCTGGTAAAGTGTAAGCTCAAGGAAAGTGTTGTTGAGCGGAGCATCGTACTCGTCGAGCAGAACGAAAACCCGCTGGCCGTGATATTCATAGAGAAGCTCTGACAAGAAGTAGAGAGATATTTTCAGGCTGGCTAAGCTCGCTCTCCTTCTAAGCACGTCAGAGAAGTACTCAGCTTTGGCACTAGTTGCTTCTTCCTTTTCTAGTGAATACAGCCAGTTACTTAAGTAAGCATGTCTACTGTAGAGCTCAGCTAATATATCTTTGAAGCCCTGCTCAATGGTCTGTAAGTCATTACCTTCTGTACCCCTGAGAGATAAAGCGATCACTGGCCATTGCCCCTGATGACTGGCGATAAGTTCAGGGTACTCTTTTCCGACCTTAAGATGATCAAATAGACCTGGATGTGGATTAACGGTCTCGAACTTTCTTGTAGTTGCATTTTTCCTGACCTCACAGCGCAAGAAATTGTGAAGCATACTCATATTGAGCGTTTTTCCCCACCTTCTGGGACGTGTGATGAGCGAGGCTTTTATGCCACCCTCTGTGAGAAGATCTTTGATCAGGAGCGTTTTGTCAACAAAAACATCTCCTGATATCAGTTCTATAAAATCTCCTGTACCTATAGCGAATCTACCTGCACTTAGGTAAGCTCCAGATTTGTGCTGCGAAGCCCTAGAAAAAGATGACAAATTGGACATAATGCCTTCCTTAGTTGATCTTCACAATCTCCTTTTCAACCACAGCCTCTTTCCCACAAAACGCCACGCCAACCTTCACGATCTCCTCAATATGCGACCAAGCCTTCACCCTTGTAATGTACTCTTTCTGATCAATCTGCTCCAACGCCTCCTGTACCTTCCCTGCTAACCCTTCCTTACTACTGGCTA
>JBCBRR010000111.1:0-1763 GCA_039819605.1 Bacteroidota bacterium
CGAATTTCCTGGGTTGTGTACAACTGGTTTCTATCATGATCACGCTAGCAATCTAAGGACTGGGGACACGGCCTAGATGAAGAATATGCTGAGCACTTTGGATTTACCGATGCGGAAGTAAATACCTTGTTTGCACAGCCGCGTGTCAAAGAGCTGGTCAAGACCCCTACCCCCGACCCAGGGGCGATCAAAGACTGGTACAATGGTTATACCATCGGGGGAGTCACCATTTATAACCCTTGGTCCATCATGACCTGCATTTACAAGCGTGGTAGACTAGCTCCTTATTGGGTAGCCACAGGTAGTGATACCCTGCTTAGAAATCTCCTGAAAGACAGTGGTGATTTAGTCCAGCAAGTTGAACAACTCTTAACTGAAGATACCATCGAGGTCAAGATCAGTCCGCACATTAATATGCTGGATATGGATCACAGCCTGAAGTTCTGGTCCCTGATGCTAGCGGCTGGCTATGTTACCCTAGCTGGAGAGATTGAACCCGGGATTGACCTTGAATATTGTTGCCAGGTTCGTATCCCTAATACAGAAATAAGAGCCGTGTACATAAGCTTGATAAGAGGCTGGTTTAAGGGACAAATAGGGCCTAGCTACTACACGAATATGATGGAATCCTTATTTCGTGGAGAGGTGGAATTATTTTCGGAAATACTCAATAGATACCTCGCAGAAGCTACGAGTCTCAGAAACGTAGGTCCGAGTGGGGCTGAGAAATTCTACAGTGGGTTTATGGGGGGATTATTCATTAGCATGCAAAATGACTTCGCTATTAACTCGGAGGTAGAGAGTGGCCAGGGATACACAGATATGCTGGTGATCCCGCGGGAAAAACGCAGTAAGACAGCCGTGATTTTTGAGTACAAGGTAGCCAAGAATCAAGAGATGTTAGCAGGGAAGGTACAGGAAGCGTTGGATCAAATTGATGAAAAGGAGTACATCACACGGGTCCAATTTTACCCGCATATTGAGAAGATCGTGAAGGTTGGAGTGGCGTTTTGTAGGAAAGAGGCTGCTGTTGAGATGCGAAATCTTGAGTTGAGTTAGGCGTTTATATTTAGGCAGACAACGAGGGCGATCAATATGGCATACTTTTGTGGCCCGGCAAACTAGAGGAATGGGATAGATTTGGCTAAAAGCAGTTTACATATAGGCACCGGAGATTTTATGGACCTGGTATCAGGAGACGTTTTTGTTGATAAAACGCTTCTGATCAAAGATATTCTTACAGATGGTGACCTCAAAGCCTTACTCATCACACGTCCCAGAAGGTGGGGAAAGACCCTCAACATGAGCATGCTTTATAATTTCCTGCACTGTGAGGTCAGGAAAAAGGAGGACACCTGTGAGCTTACAGCCGTAAATCCCCATCCAGGTCTGTTTGATAACCTGAACATCGGGAAAGAACATCCTGAGATCATCGCTAGCCATCAGGGCAAGTGGCCCGTGATGTTTTTGACCTTTAAAGATCTGGTAGGCGGTAGCATACTGGATATGGAAAAAGAGTCTAAAGTCTTGTTCCAAGAGCTTTATGACCAGCATGCCTACTTGAGCACTTGGCTAAACGAACTAGAAAAAACACCTAGCACGCTTGCCAAAGCTAAGTACTTCTCAGATGTGATTGAAAAAAAGGTAGACTTGGCTGAACTTGAAAATTCCCTGTATTTCTTGTCGAGGCTACTTTACGAGTATTATTGAGCGGAGCATCGTATTCGTCAATCAAGACAAAGACCCGCTGGCCATGATACTCG
>JBCBRR010000112.1:0-1670 GCA_039819605.1 Bacteroidota bacterium
TAATCCATGGGGCAATATACTAAAGTGTTCGCCTGAAGGCGAGGGTGTTATTCCCAATCCCACCTAACTACATAAACCCACTGTAGTACTGCTCAGCTTTACTAGGACCTATGTTTCTAAAGCTCGTAGCTTCTGCCAGATAGCTGTTCAAGGCTGCTGAAAATAGATCGACCTCTCCACGGAATAACGATTCAATGACATCGGTGTGGTAGGTAAGGCCTACTTGATCTGCAAACCAGCCCATGATCAAGGCTTCGTAGGCAACTCTTATCTCTGTATTAGGAATACGGACCCAGCAGGAGCAGGTAATGGCTGCTGCGGTGGGTGTCTCGGTAGCTAAGGTAACATAACCAGCAGCCAGCATCAGGGACCAGAACTTTACTTTAGGATCCATATCCAGCATATTGACATGGGGGCTAATACCTACTTGGATCGCATCCTTGCGCAATAGTTGTTCAATTTGATGAACCAAGTAGCCGTTGCCTTTCAGAAGATTTCTGAGTAGGGTATCACTGCCAGTAGCCACCCAGTAAGGCGCCAGCCTACCACGTTCGCTAATACAGAGCATGATAGACCATGGGTTGTAGAGGGTGATTCCTCCAATGGTATAGCCATTGTACCAAGCCTTGATAGCTTCTGGGTCAGGTGTTTCGATGCGTTGCTCAACATATGGGTGCGCAAACAGGTCGCTTACTTCCCCATCTGTAAAGCCAAAGTGCTCGGCGTATGGGTGATCTAGCAGGGAGTATTCTCGAAAGTTATTGAGTCCTGAAAACAGATCTGCTTTGGCTACCCTAAGGATACCTGTCATAATGCCTTTCTTGAGGCAGGGATTGTCTTTGAAACATTTTCCCAAAAGGCCACGCATAAAGATGAGCACTTCTTCATAGAGTGCAGGCTTCAGGAAAGTGTTGTTCAGGGGAGCGTCGTATTCGTCGAGTAGGATAAAGACTTGCTGGCCGTGGTACTCATACAGAAGTCTTGACAGGAAATGGAGAGACTTTTGCAAGCCAGTTAGGTTTACGTTGCCGTTAAGTACATCAGAGAAATACGTGGTTTTGGCCAGGGTTGTTTTTTTGTTGCCTAGCGAAGACAACCAGGTATCCAGGTAGTCATACTTACTATAGAGCTCAGCGAATACATCTTTACATTTTTGCTCAATCGTCTGTGTGTCTTTACCATCTACTTCCTTCAGGGTCAGTGAAATCACTGGCCATTTGCCCTGGTAGTTAGTGATGAGTTCAGGGTGTTTTTTTTCCGATGTTCAGGTTATCGAACAGACCTGGGTGCGGGTTTATTGTCTCGAGTTTGTTAGTAGTAGTATTTTCGCTGACCTGGCAGTGTAGGAAATGATAGAGCATGCTCATGTTGAGGGTTTTGCCCCATCTTCTGGGGCGAGTGATGAGTAAGGCTTTAGCGAAATCTGTGAGGATGTCTTTGATAAGGAGCGTTTTATCAACAAAAACGTCTCCTGATATCAGTTCTAGGAATTCTCCTGTGCCTATAGTGATGGGTATTTGTTGTTTTAGGATGTGCATGGCAGGGATAGTATTCGGTGCTTTTAGAAGTAAAAATAAGGGTTGTAAGGGTATTGGGGCTTCGTTACTTTTTTCCTATGATGAAAAAAGTAACCAAAAAAATCACCCGCGATTGTCAGATTTGGCTAAAAG
>JBCBRR010000113.1:0-1651 GCA_039819605.1 Bacteroidota bacterium
CTTGAAGCTATTCATGAGAGAAATCTCTCATTGTGTCTATGATTGCGTCACTGTTCTGGTGACCCAGGTAGGAAAGTTGCTGGGATGGCGGCTAGAATCCTGTTGGTGCCTGGCCCCGCTAGGAGACTGAGGGAATTTTTAAGGGCCGACTATGTAATAGCTAGGCCCTATCTGATCTTGAAACCATCCCATGATCAGGTCTTCATAAGTAACTCTTATTTCCATGTTGGGGATACGGACCTTACAAAAACGTTTAATAGAAGACTGTTTGGGTATTTCTTCAGCTAGAGTAACGTAGCCAGCCGCTAGCATCAGGGACCAAAACTTTAATTCCTGATCCATATCTAGCATATTAATGTAGGGACTGACCCTGACCTCGATGGTATCTTCAGTTAAGAGTTGTTCAACTTGCTGGACTAAACCACTACTGTCTTTCAGAAGATTTCTAAGCAGGGTGTCACTACCTGTGGTTACCCAATAAGGAGCTAATCTTCCACGCTTGCAAATGCAGGTCATGATGGACCAAGGGTTATAGATGGTGATTCCCCCGATGGTATAGCCATTGTACCAAGCCTTGATCGCTTCTGGGTCGGGGGTAGGTGCTTCGATCAGCTCTCTGACACGCGGCTGTACAAATAAGGTATTTACTTCCGCATCGGTAAAGCCAAAGTGCTCAGCATATTCTTCATCTAGTAGGGAGTATTCTTGGAAGTTATTAATCCCTGAAAACAAGTCGGCTTTGGCTATTCTGAGGATCCCTATCATGACCCCTTTTTCAAGGTAGGCGTTATCCTTGAAGCACTTGCCTAAAAGACCTCGCATGAAGATGAGTACCCTCTCATAAAGTGCAGGCTTGAGGAAAGTGTTATTAAGCGGAGCGTCATATTCGTCGAGTAGGACAAACACTCTGTTACCGTGATATTTACGGAGGAGTTCCGAAAGAAAAGACAAAGATTCTTCGAGGCCACTCAAATCTACTCTCTTTCTAGTTACGTTAGAGAAGTATTCAATCTTAGCGCTCGTAGCCGCTGTTTTCTGTAATGCGTGTAGCCAATTATCTAAATACTCATGCTGCCTGTAAAGTGCAGCAAGTGTACTCTTAAATTTTTGCTCAATAGCCTGTATATCTTCACCTGCTATATCTTTAAGGGTTAGAGAGATTACTGGCCACTTACCTTGGTGGCTATCAATTAGTCCAGGATGCTCTTTCCCAATCTTCAGATTATCAAATAGGCCTGGATGAGGATTTACGGTTTCTAGCTTACGGGTAGTCTCATTTTTCGTAACCTCGCAACGGAGGAAATTGTAGAGCATGCTCATGTTGAGCGTCTTCCCCCACCTTCTCGGGCGTGTGATGAGTAAGGCTTTTAGGTCAACATCCGTAAGAATATCTTTGACCAGAAGCGTTTTGTCAACAAAGACGTCTCCTGATACCAGGTCCATAAAATCTCCGGTGCCTATATGTAAACTGCTTTTAGCCAAATTTGATATTCTCGGTTGATTTTTGGTTACTTTTTTATCGTAGGAGAAAAGTAATGCCCTCTACTTCAACTCAATGTTTCGCGTCTCAACAGTAGCTTCTTTCCCACAAAACGCCACTCCGACCTTCACGATCTTCTCAATATGCGGATAAAACTGGACTCGTGTAATG
>JBCBRR010000114.1:0-1627 GCA_039819605.1 Bacteroidota bacterium
AGAAGTCTTGCAAACGTTCTGCAAACGCATCCATTTGACCCGTTGCTAACAGATCCATCAAATTGTTGTAAGCGTACGAGTCTATCTCTAACTTCCGGCGTACCCACTCTGCCAACCGCTGTCGGTAGATGAGACGTACTTCATGGTTGGGTATATACTGAATCTACCTGGTTATAATTTTCTATATATTTGGTTCATCGGAGGTCATCCAGCCACTAATTTTACCCCATGTTCCTAGACAAAGAACAAGCTGACAAGCTTAATAAGCTCAATAAAGACGAGCGATCTAGACGTGTAGATCGCGTTAGAGCCATACTCCTCAGAAATTTAGGCTGGGAATATCCTGATATCGCGCAATCCCTCTTCCTAGACAAGAGTACCGTCAGAACCTATGTAGAACAGTACAAGGAAAATGAAAAGCTAGATCCTGCTCACAAAGGATCTAAAAGCAAATTGAGTCTCCAACATACAAAAGAGCTGATTCAACACTTAACTGAGAAAACATATCTCAAAGCCCAAGACATTTGTAAGTACGTAAAGGCTAAATACGACATCCTATATTCACGTCAGGGTATGACTGAGTGGTTGCATGACCACGGTTTTTGTTACAAGAAAGCCAAAGGTATCCCCGCCAAGGCTGATGTAGAGAAGCAAAAGGCTTTCATTGAGATGTACGATAAGGAGCTCAAAAACAAGCCTTCTGATGAACCTGTAGTATTCATGGACGCTGTTCACCCCAGTATGGCAACAAAACTTACTCATGGTTGGATACCCAAGGGCACAGACAAGCATATCCAGACAACTGCCTCAAGAACACGTATGAATATAACGGGTGCAGTTGATATCCGTACACTGGGTTTGTTAACCAAGACATATAAATCGATTACAGGAGAGAGTACAGTTTCATTTTTGCAGGAACTGGAGCGTAGTTACCCTAAAGCCAAATGTATCCATGTAGTTTTAGATCAGGGACCGTATCACAAGAGCCAGGTAGTACTAGATTATCTTCCTAGATCCCGTATGAAACTACACTTTTTACCTACCTACAGCCCTAATTTGAACCCCATAGAACGGTTGTGGCGGATTATCAACCATCGAGTAAGAAACAATCGATACTTTAGCACAGCCCAAGAGTTCAAGCGTAGCATTCAGGAGTTTTTCGAGAATACCTGGCCGTCGATAACTGAAGAGATGCGGAGTTGCATTACGGACAAATTCCAGTGCTTGCCAGTATCGCGTTGAGGCAGCTGTGTGTGCTTTGTAGATGGCTTAAGGGTGCCTGAGGAGGCCCTAAGTGCCTGGCCTAAAAAAGTGAATTCAGCCTGATTGAGTATAGAAAGTTTACACCGCTTGGTATGGGCATCGCCTTCTGGAGCGATACTGTCTGGATTGAGGTACCCAGCAAATAGCAAGAGGCTGTATAAACCTGTCGCGTTTCGGATGTCCTCAAAGCTAATTTGCTTGGTGATCAGTGAGCTAATCTGTTTTCTAGCTATCAGCTTCTGTAAGTCTTGCTGTATGTTATCAGATAGGAGCGCTTCATCTACGAGTTGAGGCCGTTGCATAACTTAGCATTCACTACCCCAGCTGCCGATTTTGGACGACTTTACCCCACAAATCGGCCTTT
>JBCBRR010000115.1:0-1623 GCA_039819605.1 Bacteroidota bacterium
ACATACCAGCATACACTTCGGTATGTAAATGTAGCAATATATGCCTATCTTAAAAAAGCTTGGTATGGATGTCGTCAAGTGTTTGCATATTATGCAAAATAAGGAAGCAGTAGGTACAATATTTTAATTTTACATCATACGGGTTATCTTAAATTGCAATTATACGACACCCACTAACAATGCCGCTGTTATGTGCTTATCCCAGCTTTTGACAGATGGAATAGTCGGCCTCTTTCAAAAATGTGCTAATCTAATGAATACATGCGCTGCAGCGTCTGTAAGCAAGAGCTTCAATTACAGTGCCATAGATACGGGGAACGGCAGGGCATCATGAAAGTACGCTATGTGGTGTGGGATGAGCCTGATGCAACTTAGTGGCATTAGACCATAGAACAAGATGGGCACCACTACAGGCAATATGAAATTGCCTCGATTGCCATGGACATGCGCCTGTGTACCTATGCTGATAGTGACACGGCGCTTGTCCATTGGCGTAATGCGATGACTGTCCCCAAGGCGGCACGCATGGTACTACAGCACCATGAGAGCAAGATTCTTGAGTACGGGGTTGTTCCAGTAATAGCTGAAGATCATACAAGACTGGTGAGACTAAAAGATATGCCGTTATCCCTTAACATGCCTTCCAAACTGTCTATATGCTGCACACTTGTAACAATATCCATCACTCCGGCTACTTAAATATATACATCATACCTACAATGGAAACGTAAAAAAGCAAATGGCATTTCCAGTTAAGGTTAACCTATGTAATCCCAAATATATATACCACAATAATACCAACTTGGGATATTTCCCCGTAGCCCCCCCCCCCCCAGGCTGTCGACCTCCAAGGTATTAGTTGGGACCAAGTCCTAAAGGATAGGGCCACATCATGGGTATCCCCTAGAAAGGCAACGGCTAAAGGCACCAAGTAAACGCAGCCTCCCGCACCCCCGTAGGAAGCAGGCCCATCTTAGCAGCTGGTATAGGAGGTTGCATCCTCAAGTTATACCCAGCCCGAATAGCACGTCGGAGTTCCGCCAATGGAATGGACTACAGTACGTCAGGTAGAGGCGCAAGGGTTGGAGGCAAGGACTTCGGAAGGATATACGGAGCCTGCCCGACCAAGGCTGCACACGTTAACATTGCGGCAAGGGACGGTCGATCCATCTCCACCTCAACAAACCCTGTCTACCCTTATGGAGGTATAGGTAGCCGCATAGTCGTTACAATTAGAGGGTCACCAAGTGGCTTCTTAGACTTCGGGATAGGCAACGTCTTAGGCTCCACTTGCATAGAAAGGTGGCCTAAAACGAAAGGGGCAGCAGTAGACGGCAAAGCACAAAAAAGTTAGATTTGCCGGTGACCTCATCGAGAAGAGGATGAAACAAGCACAGCAAATACAGAAGAAACAGAGGCAGCAATCCTAGCAGCAGCCGCAAGGACAATAGGAGCAGCAGCTGCAGTAGTAACGCGAGCGTCGGAGGAAGATGAGGCATCAAGATCACCAGCATGTGCAGCAGCAGCAATAGCTTAGAAGTGAGGACCTTTAGCAGAGGGGGCAACAGCAGCAAGCTCAGCAGCCAGTGTAACTACATGTGCTCGCCTAGCAATAACATGAGC
>JBCBRR010000116.1:0-1599 GCA_039819605.1 Bacteroidota bacterium
GCAGCGTTCAGTATGGGTTCGGTGTCCTGAACGTCACCTGGCAGCATATGCTGGCTAAACTGGGCATCTATAAGCCTGAGATGTACACATGTATTTCGAAAGATTAAAACGTACTGTCTACAGCCACAGAAGATTCTTTATCTATTACAGCATTTTATCGTTGGCAGGTCTCTATCCGTTGCTATCGTACGATAAAGTCACGCTATTCCGCAAGCTGAATGCGCTGCATCATCCGTTGTTGGACTATCTTTTCTACGGTATGACAAACCTAGGCAGCAGTATCAGCTATGGGCTACTCATGGGAGGGCTATGGCTGGCGAGGGTACCCTACAGACAACTCGGGGTAGGGTTCGGTGCTTTTGCGGGCGTATCCCTGATTGTCCAAATCTTAAAAAGACTTGTATTCCCAGACCAGCAAAGGCCTCTAGCGTGCTTAGCTAACGTAGACCAGCTACATATGGTAGAGCATGTCAGACCCCTATATGAGCTCAGCTTCCCCTCTGGGCATGCAGCCACCATTTTTGCAGCCGCTTGCTTTATCCACCTAATCATGCCCCAAAAGGCGAGGGGATACAGCCTAGTAGGGCTGCTGATAGCTACGTTGGTAGCTTACTCAAGGGTGTATTTGGCACAACATTTTTATACAGACATTTATGTGGGGTCACTCATAGGGGTATGGGCCACCACGGCCATATATGCAGGGGTTACCCATGTGGATAGAGAGCATTGAGTAGCGTCTAGTTTTAGCACTACTATTTTTCTGAATCATCTTATATTCGACTTAAAAACAATTGAGACATAAACTATGGGAACTATCGGTATGATCGTCGTGCTGCTCAGCTGTATCGTTGGGCAGGTACTAAATAATAAATTCTCGCGTTATTCTACTGCCAAGCTTAACGCCAACCTAACAGGTGCTGAAGTAGCAGCTCAGATGCTGCGTAGAAATGCCATTAACGATGTGCGGGTCACATGCACACAAGGGCATCTCACGGACCACTATGATCCGTCTAACAAAACAGTCAATTTGAGCGCTGCTGTATATTACAAGAGAAATGCTGCATCGGCAGCTGTAGCTGCCCACGAGTGTGGGCATGCTGTGCAGCATGCTCAGGGGTACCCTTTTCTGCGTTTCAGGTCTGCTATGGTACCTGCGTTGTCTGCCGTATCGCAGTATATGACTTGGATTATCTTACTAGGCATATTGGTTGTCGAAATGACGCCGCTACCGCTGGAGATCGGCATTGGGTTATTCGGCATGACAACCTTGTTTGCCTTTGTCACCCTGCCTGTAGAATTTGATGCCAGCCGCAGGGCTTTGGCCTGGATGAGCAAGCAGGGTGTTGTAACAACTCAGGAGTATGCCATGGCCCAGGATGCGCTGAAGTGGGCAGCTTTGACCTATGTTATTACAGCTTTAGGTTCGCTAGCTCAGCTGCTACACCTGGTATCTATTCTCAACAACAGAAGAAGAAATTAGGCAGCTGTGTCCTTATCACATGGCGCTGAAACTTCTAGCAGGAGGCTTAGGCTATTCCCATGACGTTATTGGTTATCTAGAGTTACATGCTCATATTGCAAACCACCTCTTGGGAATAG
>JBCBRR010000117.1:0-1571 GCA_039819605.1 Bacteroidota bacterium
AAGATCTAGAAGATAGTTTTTCACTCCCTTGGCTAAAGTAATTGGCAGAATAGGTAGAGGTTGATGAGACTATTGATTCCCAAGTCTGTGAAGCTGTCGCATATCTGTGCAGTTTCCAGGGTACCCCCGAAGAAGATATTCCAGATCTTAAGGAATACCAAGTTTACCCTTTAGGGCCCGATGGTTCTTATTGGAAATAACTCAAGGAGTCAGCCATTAAATAGCTGAAGTCAAAAGGAAACAAATAAACTGTTCCCGAAGAAGACATCGACGATATCCCTGATGATTCTCACTTCGACGGCTTAGGCGCCCTAGCCGCCGAAGGAGACGTCGGTGAATACGCTGATATCTAGTTAGGCCAAGAAAATCGCCCAGAAGGTGCTGTGCTAGAAGGATTAGACAGACCGGATTGGGGTTCCGCTGAGGAAACAGAAGCTTGGGCTTGGCTCAAGGAAAGGGGACTTGACAAGTACGCATAGGATGATGAATTAGACCCTTGCATTTGGGTACCTAGATTCAAAAATATCCGGTGTAGGTTCCAAGAATTAGGAGAAGGGACATCCTTCTACTATTAGTTCTGGAGAATGATCTATAATTATAGACACTCCTTTGCGTGGACTGCAGAGGATATCTAGTATACCACTGCAGGGGACTTCGATATTGAGGTTACCACCAATAAACCTATTAGAGATAAGCCTCGTCGTCTCACTTTCCAGCAAGAGCGGTGGGTAAAAGATGAGATGGACAGTCAAGTCTCTAGGGGGAAATTCACTCCCGTTGCTTCACCTTGGGCAACTAAGGTCAAGCTAGTGGATAAAGATCTAGCATCTTGGGTATCCCGATACCGGATGACAATCGCCTACTGGCGATTGAACCAAGTCATAGTTGACGATGCCTTCCCAGTCCCAAACATAGATGGGATTAAGAGTAGGCTAGGAACTTCTACCCTGTTTACCGTTGGCGATGCTCGCGGTATGTATTATTAAATCCCAGGAACAGAAAGGGCCTGTAAAATCCTAGCGGTTATTTTAAGCCATGGATTATTTGGACCACTCTGTCTTCCCCAAGGAGTATGCACCGGCCCCGCAGTTTGTCAACGTATAGCGACTACTGTTTTCGCCGAAGTTCTCCATAAGGCATGTGAGTTATTTATAGATGATATCATCATGCACAATGGAGGCAAGGACTATGTTGAGATAGAACTACATTTCATGTTCTTATCCATCATGTTTAAGTGCTTAGAGGAATCAAACCTTAAGCTCCACCCCGAAAAGTGTAAATTCTTTGAAAGATGTGTAAAATATCTAGGAGAATTAATAGAGAACGGTACTTGTAGGCCAGATCCTAAGAAGATGAAAGTTATTTAGTCACTAGGAAAGGCTAAGACCGTTAGTGATATGCGCCATGTACTTGGTGTAGTGGGATTCGACTTCTTCTTCCTTGAGAGATAACAATCTTGTCAAGGGTTCCGCTATCTTGGAGTAGTCCTTGACGTATGAGCGATGGACTCCCAATACACCAAGTACATGGCGCATATCACTAACGGTCTTAGCCTTTCCTAGTGACTAAAT
>JBCBRR010000118.1:0-756 GCA_039819605.1 Bacteroidota bacterium
CTCGCCAAGTGTTTAAAATGCAGAAATCTCGTCGCTGCGCTCCTCAGGCAGGTCTGCATTTTGTCCACACTTTTCTCAGAACTTTCTTAACGCCATTTGATAGTATGCGGTTTTGAGGGATGCTGCAGGCTTATACGCTCATCATCTAATCATGCGGTGTACCGCATTGAGTCCTTGCAACCATCATGCTTTCGTACAGTTGCAGCACCCCTTTGGGTCTGTCAACGGATGTTTCGCTCTTTTCTTTGAAAAATACAATTGACCAAGAGGACATCAATGGTCTTTACACTGCCACTTACGCCTTGACTATGGCTTGTTAAGGGGCCTAGAGGCATTTTTACTGTCTCTTTCTTAGCTGTCTGCACTCGCCCTCTATTCTTTGGAAAATACAACACCAACGAGCAGGTTCCCATTCAAAAGAGCGTCGGAAAAACACCTAGGGGTTCAAGGTAACAGGGCCTCAAGGGTGCTGCAAACACATGAGAGCCATGGCGGTGTAGAAATAATCGCAAAGCCTGATGCTGTTCAATGGTTGAGCTTTATTCTGCAGCACCCTATCCCGCATTATTGTTAGATAAAGGCCTGAGACAAGGGCGGCCAAACTGCAGACCTGTCTGAGGGGCGTTAGCGACGAGATTTCTGCTGTTTAGCCCTTGGCGAAGGCCTTTTAGCCAAATCTGACAATCGCGGGTGATTTTTTTGGTTACTTTTTTCATCATAGGAAAAAAGTAACGAAGCCCCCCGCAGGGGAAAAAG
>JBCBRR010000118.1:766-1559 GCA_039819605.1 Bacteroidota bacterium
TTCTGCTGTTTAGCCCTTGGCGAAGGCCTTTTAGCCAAATCTGACAATCGCGGGTGATTTTTTTGGTTACTTTTTTCCTATGATGAAAAAAGTGACGAAGCCCCCGCAGGGGAATAAGCATCGTAGAACCCTAACTTGTCAAACTACAACTACAGCCTAATAGAACGATAGAACGATAGAAGCCCAGATACATGATCCTCTCTCCCCCATCTCGTAGGAAAAAAGTGACGAAGCCCCCGCAAGGGAATAAGGTATGAGTCTCTTTGACCCAGCTTGTCTTTTTATGTTATTTTTATGCCTAAGCACACTGTTATCATCTAACTATGCACACCCTCCTACAACAAGGTCCCACCATTGGCATAGGCGACTTTGTACGCTTAGTGGAAGGGGGAATTTTTGTTGATAAAACTCTCCTAATCAAAGACCTCCTCACGCACAACGTGGCAGCCTCGCTCATCACACGTCCTAGAAGATGGGGCAAGACACTCAACATGAACATGCTCTATCATTTCCTCCACTGTGAGGTTAGGAAAAACGTGACCACGAATGAGCCGGAAACCATAAGCCCGCACCCAGGTCTATTTGATAACCTGAACATTGGGAAAGAACATCCTGAGCTCATCGCCAGCCATCAGGGCAAGTGGCCCGTAATCTCTTTGACTCTTAAAGATGTGGTGGGCGGCGATATACAGACTATTGAGCAAGAGTTCAAGGATATATTTGCTGAGCTCTACAAGAAGTATACGTACTTGATCGATTGGCTGAAATCGCCAGAAAAAAAAGAAAATGCTAT
>JBCBRR010000119.1:0-1512 GCA_039819605.1 Bacteroidota bacterium
CCCTCATAAAAAACAGCAGCTTGTCCAGGTGCGATGGCATGTACGCCTTTGCCAAAAAACACCTTCATGACGCCATCTGCCTGTTCGATCACAGCGGGCGTACCTGGGTCATTATAACGCACTTGGGTAATGGTGTCTGTTTTCTGACCGTGTAGGTCAGCGTACTTAACCATATTCAATAGATGCACATACATACCATCACGTGCCAGCTCGTCAAATGTGCCGAGCACAATCCGATTCTTTTCCGGCTGAATTTCCGTGACGTACACAGGATATCCTAGCGCTACGCCCAAACCTTTGCGCTGGCCCACGGTGTAAAAGGGATAGCCAGCATGCTGCCCCACGACCGTACCATCTTCTAGCACAAACTCGCCACCAGCTAACCCTCCTGTCAAAGTGGGCATTTTGTGCTTGAGAAAGCCCCGATAGTCATTATCAGGTATAAAACAGATCTCATAGGATTCAGACTTATTGACCAAGTCTGTAAAGCCCCGCCGCTGCGCAAAGGCACGTATAGCAGGCTTGGTAAGCTCACCCAAAGGGAGTAGCGTCCTACGCAAGTTATCTTGAGAAACACCCCAAAGCGCATAAGATTGATCTTTACGCTTATCCTCTCCCTTCGATAGCACATAGCGACTACCTACTTGGCGCACTTTGGCATAGTGCCCTGTAGCTATGTAACGGCAGTTAAGCTGATCAGCGCGCTTTAGCAGGGCCTCCCACTTGATATGTGTGTTGCACAGCACACAGGGGTTGGGGGTACGCCCTGCCATATAGGCTGCTGTAAAATCTTGAATAACATGGTTATCAAACTCTTGTCTGATGTCCAGGATCATGTGGGGGAACCCCATCTCTACGGCAATGCTCCGGGCATCATTCATAGCCTCTAGGCTACAGCATCCCGTCTCTTTTTTACTGCTGCCGCTATGGGCATAATCCCACGTTTTCATGGTTATGCCGATTACTTCATAGCCCTGCTCATGTAGCATCACAGCTGCTACAGAGCTATCGATACCGCCACTCATGGCTACTAGTACGCGTTCTTTATGCATCCTACTGCTTTCCCCTATGCCAATGGACCTCGTAGCCAAGTCAGCTGGGTATGTGTTAGCCGAGTCCGGTTGAGGGCATAGAGAAACCTGCTCTAAGTTAGCATCATTCTGCTAATTACGTGTATATTCAGGTCACTATGTATCTATTAAGGAGCTATACATGCGGGCGATCAAGAACAGACTAGGCAGCTTTTCTACAGTTCATGTGGTCTCCAGCACCACGCTGGCTCTGTTGGCGATAGGTTTGTTCGGGTTACTAGCCCTACATACAGCCAAGCTAACAAGCGTCATCCGGGAAAATGTGACCATGCAGGTATACCTCCACAATACCGTTTCAGAGAACCAGCGCATGCATATGAGACAACTTCTGAGCAAACAAGACTTTGTACTCAAGAAACACGGACATCCCCAGCTGGTTTTCAAAAACAAGGAAGAAGTAGCCCAACTCCTCATTCAGAAG
>JBCBRR010000120.1:0-1505 GCA_039819605.1 Bacteroidota bacterium
GCAATGGGTAGAGATTACGAATACCCATTGCACCGCATCTATGTAAACCCCCAGGTACCACATATCTACTTCATCGGGATGCACACCTGCTAGCAACGCAAAATTGCCCGTAACCATAAGACGCTGAATGTGATGTGCATAAGCATGTGCCAAGGACTGTTTGATTGCATGGTGCATGCAAGACATCTTCGTTTCTCCAGTCCAATAGTAACTCGGTAGCTGGGCCCGGTGATCAAAAAAATTCTTTTCCGCATAGGTAGGCATGAATTCCCAATAGATGCCACGCATGAATTCTCGCCAGCCGACAATCTGCCGTATAAACCCTTCTATTTGCGCAAGCCCAATTTGTGTCCGATGCGCTTCCCAATGCGTTAGCGCTGCTTGGACCACCTGCCTCGGTGATAAAAGCTTAGTATTGAGCGTAAATGAGAGACGTGCATGAAACAAATACCAAGAACGCGTAGTCATGGCATCTTGATATGTGCCAAAATAGGGAAGAGCGTCCTGCAAAAAGCTGTGCAATGCCTCCAGGGCCTGCTTTTGTGTAGTTGGCCATAGAAAACGATGCGCTGCTACCTGTCCAAAATAACGTAAGCCGGCCCTATCTATGTCCACTAAGATGTCTGTGCAGTCTGTGACTGAGCATGGAGGGGGAGGTAGCGGTACTTCGCCTTTCCAAGGCCTCCTATTCTCGGAGTCAAAGTTCCATTGACCTCCTACGGGCTGGCCCTTTTCCAGCAGAATCTGGTGCTTCCTACGCATGTGTCGGTAGAAGGTCTCCATCCTCCGCTGTTTTTTACCCTTGAACAGATAGGCTAACTCTGTGCGCTCGGTGTAAAAATGCTCGGTGTCAAAAGCCGCTGTATCGATGTGCGTGTGGCTACAAAAGCTACGAAGTTGCTTGTCTAAGCGATATTCGTCAGGCAGCAGGTATTCTAACCGGGCTATGCCCTGCTTCTGGATAAGTGCTTCCAGGTTTGTGTCTAACTGCTGTGCGTTATCCCGGTCGTTGATTTTTAAATAGATAACCTGATGCCCTCTTTGTCGCAGCTCGGCAGCAAACTGACGCATGGCCGAAAAATAGCCCACTAGCTTTTGTACATGATGTGTTACGTGCGTTGTTTCCTGCCGAATCTCCATCATGACATAGCCTACGTCTGGACACTTTTCTTGAAACCAACTGTGCTGGATGTTGAGTTGATCTCCTAAGATGAGTCGCAATTTTTTCATACGCTGTGCGACAGGTAATGCTACCCACTAGGTACTGGTGGTTGCCCTGTACAAAATTTTCATCGTTTGTGCTCATCTAGGTGCTACTTTGCGTCCGAATCTAGGCATCTTGCCTGGAATTGCACACATCAGGAGGGCTGTCTGCAAACGCGTAAATGTGTTGCTCAGCTGATCTTCACAATCTCCTTTTCAACCATAGCCTCTTTCCCACAAAACGCCACGCCAACCTTCACGATCTCCTCAATATGCGACCAAGCCTTCACCCGTGTAATGTA
>JBCBRR010000121.1:0-1461 GCA_039819605.1 Bacteroidota bacterium
AAAGTAACGAAGCCCCCCGCAGGGGAAAGGTATCGTAAAAGCTGTGAACTCGATAAGCTACACCTACAGCCACGTAAGAGCGTGAACCCCCTCATCACATTGCCAAGATCTTCCCCTTATCGTAGGGGAAATCCGTTCTCACTATATCTTCGTGTTATCTAGGACAGCCCCTTATGAAATTGCTTCTGCCCCTACCACATATACTTCCGGTTGTAGCCAGATGCCAAATTGTGCTTGTACAGATGCTTGAATATCCTGAGCCAATTGATAAATAGCCGCCCCCTTCGCTCCTCCATGATTCACTAGCACTAGCGGCTGATGCTCGTAAACACCTACAGCTCCCCTGCGATACCCTTTCCAACCGCTTTGCTCAATCAGCCAAGCAGCAGGTAGCTTCATAGACCCATCTTCTAATGCATAACTGGGTAGCTGTGTATATCGACTTTTGAGCCTATTGAAATGATCCTTATCCACGATGGGGTTCTTGAAAAAACTCCCAGCATTGCCCAATGCTTTGGGGTCAGGTAACTTTTGTTGACGTATGCGTATTACCGCCTGGCTGATCGCCTGGATAGATACTTGCGTTACCCCCATCGCATCTAAAGTGGCCTGTATGGCTCCGTATGCGGTGCGTAACTTGGGCTGTTTCTCGAGACATAAGGTAACACTCAAAATGATGTACTGCCCACGCAACTGATGCTTAAAAATGCTGTCTCGGTAGCCAAAAGCACAGGCAGTATGATCAAACGTCTGGACCCGGGCTGTAACCACATGCATAGCTTCTAACGATACAAACACCTCACATAATGCTGCCCCATAGGCTCCAATATTCTGTATAGGGGCACCCCCTACCGTTCCCGGAATGAGTGATAAGTTCTCAATACCTCCATAACCACGAGCTACACAATAACTTACCAATTGGTGCCAGTTATGACCCGCGCCTGCACGGATCCAAACATGATGCGCATCTTCATGTATCTTCTCGAGACCCTCGATGGCTATGTGTATCACCCATCCATCAAAATCAGTCAAGAACAAAACATTACTCCCACCCCCCAGCACGAGCTTAGGCTGTGCCTGTAAAATGGGTTGGGTCAGTAGGTGCCGCAACGTGTCTCGATCCTGAATGCGGCTGTAATAACGTGCCTGGGCTGCCGTCTGAAAGGTATGCAACGGCTGTAAAGGGACATGTCTTTGCAAGGGCATAGGGCTAGGCTTGGTTGCGGCAGGACTTGCTGGGTGCTTGTGAAGGTACAAAGGGGATGGGTAAATGCATGCTTGCCACTCTCCCCGCTCTACTGTAAATTTGTGCTTATAAAACTAAGACGTTCTCCGAACATTTGGGGCCATATCTTAACTCTCTATAATCAATACTGTCATGGACCGTAGTACAAATCATACTCCCAAATCCAACCCAAGGGTATATACAGGTACCGACAACTTGTACAACCTACTCATAGA
>JBCBRR010000122.1:0-1459 GCA_039819605.1 Bacteroidota bacterium
CGGTAACTATGAAACACTGCGTTTAGAAGTGAAAATCCAGAACCACAGAAGTCGCTAGGAGAGAAAACACTTTCAGAATGGGTAGCGGAGCGGTGAAGACCAGATAAAACTGGCAGAAAGATGCTTAGGCGCATTCGTGCTAGCATATGTTGAACCGAACACCTTCGGTGAAGGCTTGCTTCGATCCATATTAGTTGTGTTAAGATAGCTTAGCAGCTCATTTAAATAAACTGATCATGCAACATTTTAAAAAAGTGCGGACCTTGGGCAGGTAGCTCTCAACACTGAAGCTGAAAAGCTGATCCTGAAGTTCTCTGAGTTCCTTAATGCCAAAAACTATTCTCAAAGGACCATCAGAAATTACTGTACCCAAATACGTTTTGTATTTGCTTACTACAATCACAAGTTACCCAAACTGATCAATCAGGATGACATTATCGCTTACATCAACTACATCAAAAAGCACTTTGGGTCCGGTTATGACAAGTGCGGGATGGTCGCGCAGGCGCTGAGTTGTTTCTATAAGCACATTCTTCAAGTGCCCTATGTGGTTCCCAGTTCCTTCTATCCACGACAAGAGAAGAAGCTTCCGGAGATTCTTACTGTAGAAGAGGTTGTGCATTTGATGGCCTCCACGGAAAACCTAAAAAGCAGATGCGTGCTGGGCATGTTTTATGGTACCGGATTGAGGCTTGAGGAAATGACCCACCTCAAAGTGACCAGTATCTGTTCCAAAAACAACGAGGTGAAAGTAGTACAGCGCAAGGGTAACAAAGATCGGATCACACTATTGCCCGAGAAGCTACTCCCCGAATTGCGTTGTTACTATTCCCAATACCGACCGACTACCTATCTCTTCGAAGGCAGAGGGTCAGGTGCTCCTATCAGCAATTCAGCGATGAAAGCCATCGTTAGGAATGCCATGCAAAAAGCAGGCTTCCCTAAAGGTAAGTTCACCGCTCATAGCCTTCGCCATTCTTTTGCGACGCATTTCTTAGACTCGGATGCGGACATCCACACCATCAAGGTATTACTTGGCCATAGCAACATCGAAACGACGATGGTGTATCTGCATCTACAAAAGTGTAGCGGGCAGCCCTGGTATCTCCTTTTGATCAGCTTGGTGATGAACCAGCAACAGCTTAGGTCGCGCTTTCAGGCACTTTTCAACCCCGAGTCCTTTTCTTACAAAAACGTCTACTCACGAAGTATCGCCTCTCGGATATTCAAGTGCCATACCGCTGAGTTGGGCTAGCACTCTTATCAATGCAACAACTCCGATTGTGGGCATCGGCAGCTTCAATACCACAGTTGTAGCAATCGGCACTGTTGTTTTTGTGGTACACTCAAGAAAGAAGAATGGGTAGAAAACAGAATCAATGGCTTGCTACCATGTCCTTATTATCACATCGTTTTCACTGTGCCTCAAAAACAACAGTGCCGATTGCTACAACTGTGG
>JBCBRR010000123.1:0-1425 GCA_039819605.1 Bacteroidota bacterium
GTCTGCATTTTGACCGCACTTGTCTCGGGCCTTTCTTAACGCCATTTGATAGTATGCGGTTTTGAGGGGTGCTGCAAGCTCATACTTCCATCATCCAATCATGCGATGCACCACATTGAGTCCCTACAACCATCATACTTTCGTGCAGCTGCAGCACCCCTTTGGGGCTGTTAATGGATGCCTGGTTCTTTTGTTCGAAAAGTACAATTCCTCAAGAGGATATCAATGGACTTTACTTGCACACTTAAGTCCTGAATATAGCTTTCAAAGAGATCTGAAGGTTACTTTCTCTACTTCTTGCTTTAGCTGCCTGCACTAGCCCGCTATTCTTTGAAAAATACAACACTAGCGAGCCGGTCTTTATTTGAAGAGCGTCAGAAAAATACCCAGGGGTTCAGGTAACAGGACTTCAAGGGTGCTGCAAACATATGAGCGCAATCGAGGTAAAAGGGTGGTCGGGGTGTCTGATGCTGTTTGGTTAACTGGGGCTACAATCTGCAGCACCCTATCCCGCATTATTGTTAGATAAAGGCCTGAGACAAGGGCGGCCAAACTGCAAACGATAGAAGCCCAGACACATAATCTTACCTACCCCAACGCTGACAATTATCTAGGACAGCCCCTAATTTCCCTATGATTGAACCCAGTCTCGTTTTTATCTCAGCTGTAGGAGCTCTTCTCGTTGTAGTCCTGTGGCTAAGGCAATAGCACCCATTTCCGCACCCTGGTGCAGCAGGTTCTTCGCTGTTTGGAGTATGCCCTCTTGTTTGCCTTCTAATCTACCTCTGACTAAGCCTTCTTCTACACCCTTGCAGTGTATACTGTCTGCATATGACATCACGTTCTCCTTTACTGTTTTTTTCTTGAATGAGCTCAGATAATAGCCTAAGACACTCTGCTTCTTGCTCGGATTTACTATTATGATAGATGTACATTGCGCTGCTGTGTATGTGACTACGGGGTAGCCCCTGTATGTATTCAGGCGTTACTTTCTGAAGTGCTTCTATAAATTCACCACGCTTCCCTTGCTTTATAAAAGCCTGGAAGAGGCCTGATTTACCCCCCTGTTGTAGCAGTTCGTCTATCGTGTACTGAGTCAAATCCCATAACTCGAATCCATCCGATCTTCCATATCCCTTGGCTAACCCTGGATATATGCTACGCAGTCGTGTAGATAGGTCGAATAGGGGTAGGGTACCTGCCCATTGTACATACATATGGGTAGTATAAAAGGTCGTATGCAAAAACCCTAGCAAGGTATCGGTTAACGAACCCAAAGGGTGCTGCAACTGTACGAGGGTATGATGGTTGTGAGGATCTAACGCAGCCATTTACATTATTGAATGATGGGCGCATGAGCTTGCAGCACCCCTCAAAACCGCATACTATCAAATGGCGTTAAGAAAGGCCCGAGAAAAGTGTGGA
>JBCBRR010000124.1:0-1422 GCA_039819605.1 Bacteroidota bacterium
GAAGAACCTTATCGAGTCAATCATCGTATCCATGCACCCACGGTAAGGGTTGTAGGCGACAACGTCTCAGCGGGTATATACCCCTTGAAAGAAGCCTTACAAGTTGCGCAAGACCAGGAGCTAGATCTCGTAGAGATATCTCCAAAGTCAGACCCACCTGTATGTAAGGTCATTGACTATGCCAAGTTCAAATACGAGCAGAAGCGAAAGAAGAAGGAGATTAAGGCGAAGGCCCACAAGGTAGTTGTCAAAGAGATACGGCTAGGGCCCAACACAGATGAGCACGATTTTGACTTTAAGCTGAAGCATGCCGTCAAGTTTTTACAAGAGGGGTCTAAGCTAAAGGTTTACATCCATTTTTCGGGCAGGTCGATTATATTTAGGGAGCGAGGCAAGCTGTTGTTACTCAAGTTCACGCAGGCGCTTGACGATTATGGCAAGCCAGAGCAGCTACCCAAGATGGAGGGGAGGCGTATGATTTTGATCATCATGCCGGTCAAAAAATAGAGCGAATACATCCTAATTATGCCTAAGGTAAAAACACATTCAGGAGCTAAGAAAAGGTTTAATCTAACGAGTACGGGGAAAATAAAGCGCAACCATGCCTTTAAGAACCATCTCTTGGATAAGAAGCAGACCAAACAGAAAAGAAGGTTGACGCACAGTGCGTTGGTGCATCCTGCGGATGTATCTAGGGTGCGCAAGTTGCTGAAGGTGTAGCTGCTGATGTGTTTGCAGGTATGTAGGGTAGTTTCCGTGCTCAAACTCTTCATTATAATTTAACAGACATAGTTTTTTATGCCAAGATCCGTCAATGCAGTTGCTTCTAGGCTGCGCCGCAAACGAATGTTACAGTATGCCAAGGGCTACTGGGGGAGGAGAAAGAATGTATGGACTGTAGCTAAGAATGCGGTAGAGCGTGCTTGGCAGTATGCTTATCGGGATCGTAAGGTTAAGAAGCGGATGTTTCGCAGGCTTTGGATCCAGCGGATTAATGCGGCTGCTCGCATGCAGGATTTGAGTTATTCGCAGTTGATGGGTAGATTACAGGGTAGTGGTGTGGGGTTGAGTAGGAAGGTGTTGGCTGATTTGGCGATGAATCATCCTAAGGATTTTGAAGCGATTGTACAGAGGGTAGCGGCATAAAGTTGTTTTGGGTTTGCCAGGTTCTGTAGAACTGTAGTTGTAGCTTACTGAGTTCACGGGTTTTACGCTGCTTTTTCCCCTGCGGGGGGCTTCATTACTTTTTTCCTATGAGACAGAGGAAAGAAGGATATGGACCTGTGTTTCTATCGTTCTATGAAGCTGTAGTTGTAGCTTGACAAGTTCGTGTTTTACGATACTTTTTCCCCTGCGGGGAGCTTCGTTACTTTTTTCCTACGATGAAAAAAGTAACCAAAAAAATCACCCGCGACTATCAAA
>JBCBRR010000125.1:0-1393 GCA_039819605.1 Bacteroidota bacterium
TACACTACAAGGGCATAGCAGCAGGTAAGCAATTGGGTATAAAAGAAGGTGTTATTAGGGGCAAACAGTTAGGTATAGTGGAGGGCAAGCACGAGGGGATGCTTCAGGCAGCGAAGACCCTGCTGCAACAGGGTGTAGAGATGGGTACCATTTCATTAGCCACAGGGCTACAACGTGAGCAGCTTCTGCAGCTGAATGGTGGACTACGGTGAAGTCGTCCCCAGTTGCTGGGAAGGAATTGCTTGAAGCCTTTCTAATAGCTTTTTGCCAAAGATCTTATCACTGGCTGATTTTGAGACCATATCTTGGATCAATTTTTCATCCTTAGTAAGCTTTTTTGGTTCATTCAACACCTCATCATTAGTAAGAATCTGGATTCTACGCCTGGTTCTCTTCTCGAGCAGACTTCGTACAGCCCCGCACAGATAGAAATGTGGCGTTAAGTAATCGACGCCTACCGCGTTTGTACCTGTTAATATATCCCTAAGACTCTGATGGGATCTTGTTACTCGCAGAAGCTTTTCTTCTTCATGCTCACCAGCTTCAAGAGTGACGCTAGTAGATTCTTCAATACTGCGCTCTCCACCACACACAGCAGTTACGCTGTGATAACTCTTACCCAAAAAGAGTCGTAAAAATACATCGCATCTGGCACAATGTTTTCTGTTACATCCCATAGCTACAACGTCTGTGTAATAATCTCCATGCTTCTTTGCTCTGTCACATAAAAACTGAATAAGTTGTACTTCTGCATGTCCACCTTCCGTAGCTGCTAAGTCATAGCCTAACTCTGTCGCTTTGTCAAAAATTTTCCTAGGAATCGCCAAGTTATTAGTGAAGCAGAATTTTTTAACAGAGCCATATCTCGTTTTTAGATCTACACATTGCACAGTTGTACCTTGCCTTGCTTTTTCTGTCAGTTGAGACCAGATTTCAAATGCATCCCGAGCCGACTTTTGCGAGGAACATTTTTCTACTACCTGGCTTTTGGGTATGTGATTATTTCCAGGCTTGTAGCTCCTACGTAATGATTTTTGATTCAACCTAGCATCATTTTCATATCTCGAGTAGTTATGGACTTTGCTCTGCCTCATGATTCTCATCACCCCTGCAGTATTTTCGCCGATCCCATGCCCTTGTGTTACGTATTCCCTTTCACCTTGATCAGTGTCATAGCTGATATCTTCATCTTGATCTGCATCTTCTTCTAGTTCAAGGGGTAGTGCACTCTCATCCAAGTACTTACCCAACGTATCTATTATGCTCCCTCCTATTAAGTATAAGTCGTCTAACGTACTTTCTACTGGAGGTTGCTGTATCAAGTGACTACCAGCTCAAGCTGGCAGTTTGCCAGACGCTTGGAAAGCAGATCAAAGATTAAAATTCTGAAATA
>JBCBRR010000126.1:0-1391 GCA_039819605.1 Bacteroidota bacterium
CAAAAAGACGCTTTTGAGGCTATTTAAGGCACATAAGTATCTGCTGCAAAGCGATACAATCGATGCACAGGAGAAAGCACTCTTCAGCGAATACCTACAAGAAACTAGCAGTAAAACTAACCTCCAGTATAGCCTTTATTTCCTCAGTGAGTTGCTCCATCGTCACTTCAAAAGGCCTGTCTACATACTCATTGATGAGTATGATACGCCCATTAACCATGCGTACCTGAAGTTTAAAGACGAATCACCGCAGACCTTCGAACAAGTGGTAGAGCTATTCAGAGATTTGATGGGGAAGGCACTCAAGAGCAACGAGTATCTAAAAAAGGCACTGGTCACAGGTATTCTCAGAATTGCGAAAGCCAATATATTCTCGGACTGGAACAACGTTCGGGAATATACATTACTGGACAAAAGCTTTGCTAACTCTTACGGCTTCACGCAAGAGGAAGTAGACACACTACTCGCCCAAGTTCCTGTCCGCACTAGCAAGGCGCAGATACAACACTGGTACAATGGGTACAATTTTGGTGGTGTGACGATCTACAATCCTTGGTCGATCATGTGTTGCTTGAGCAACGAGGGGGTATTGGATCACTACTGGATAGATAGTGGCGGGACGTCTTTGGTGGACGCTGTGTTACTCAAGGATGAGGTACAGGAAGACCTGCACCTACTCATACGCGGGGAGAGTATTGATAGGATCATTAACACGAAGATTGCTTTTAAGGAATTATATCATCCCGATAGTTTCTATACCCTACTGCTTTTCAGCGGTTACCTCAACCCTGAGCCTATTGATAGGCTTACGGATCTCTACAGACTCTCCATTCCTAATCATGAGTTGGCGTATATCTATGAGAAGCGTGTGCTGAGCTGGGTAGAAGGGAAGTTGCATATTACTTCTAGAGAGTATATCTCGCTTGCCAAGCTGCTTGTCGAAGGCGAGGTAGCCACTTTTCAGCGTACTTTACAAGAGTTTCTGGATCAAGCAGCGAGCTTTCAGCATACGGGTGGAGCAGCAGAAGTATTCTACAATGGCTTTATGCTGGCCTTCCTGAGCATGCTCTCGTCGTATTACCGAATAGAGAGCGAGTATGAGAGTGGCGTGGGCAAGGCCGATGTGGTGTTGATTCCTAAATCAAAAAGCAACCAGAGCGGTTTAGTATTAGAATACAAGGTCTGTCAAGATCCTGATCAGCTACCTGCTACTGCGCAGGCCGGTCTCAAGCAGATATTGATTAAGGACTATGCAGCCAAGGTGCGTTCACACGACCATGTACAAAAGATACTGGCGGTCTCGCTAGCGTTTTGTGGTAAGAAGGTGACGGTGGAGTCTGATGTTATCTCGGTATAGTGTAGTAGTACCTAGCCCTTCCCGCGCTTGGCAA
>JBCBRR010000127.1:0-1389 GCA_039819605.1 Bacteroidota bacterium
CCAGTAAGCTGCCTTCGCTATTGGAATTCCTCATGGTATCTAAGCATTTCACCGCTACACCATGAATTCTGCCTACCTCTTCTTGACTCAAGCTCTCCAGTATCAATGGCATTTCTGGCGTTAAGCGCCAGGCTTTCACCACTGACTTAAAAAGCCGCCTACGCACCCTTTAAACCCAGTAAATCCGGATAACGCTTGCACCCTCCGTATTACCGCGGCTGCTGGCACGGAGTTAGCCGGTGCTTATTCTTATGGTACCTTCAAGAGTCCTCGCAAGGACTTTTTTATTCCCATATAAAAGCAGTTTACAACCCTGAGGGCCGTCATCCTGCACGCGGCATGGCTGGTTCAGGCTTGCGCCCATTGACCAATATTCCCTACTGCTGCCTCCCGTAGGAGTCTGGCCCGTATCTCAGTGCCAGTGTGGGGGATCTTCCTCTCAAAACCCCTACCCATCGTCGCCTTGGTGAGCTTTTACCTCACCAACAAGCTAATGGGATGCATGCTCATCTTGTACCGCCGGAGCTTTGGCCTTGCCAGCATGTGCTGATAAGACAATATGGAGTATTAATCTTCGTTTCCGAGGGCTATGCTCCAGTACAAGGCAGATTGCATACCTGTTACTCACCCGTGCGCCGGTCGCCAGCAACACCGAAGTGTCCTGCTGCCCCTCGACTTGCATGTATGAGGCCTGCCGCTAGCGTTCATCCTGAGCCAGGATCAAACTCTCCTTACTATTATAATATAAAAAATGTGCGACTGCTTCTGCTTTACGCAAAAACGGTCATCACTTTAAGTAACCGCACCTCTCGCTTCTCAATGAACTTACCTACTACATCAATGTTTTTAAAAGAGCTGCAGGTGCTGACTAGACTCTGAGGAATAGCCTGCTTTTGCCCGCAATGCAAATGTACAAATAGTTTTTGATATCCGGTGCTATTATCAAACGGCTCGGGTTTCTGTTAGAGCTGTTGGAGATCAAAACGAAGATTATTGAGGAACTACAGCGACTTAGAACGCGCTCTTCAGTACCTCTTGACCCTGAAATGCCTGTTAATGGGTCGAATAAAAATCGGTGGGGCATTCAACAAAATCTGGAGGTGAATACCATTCAGTCGGCTCTTTGGACATGATTGCACCTAAATTTATTCAGCAAAAAGCTTTAGGGCTGTCCTAGATAATTTTCAGCGTCATGGAAAACTCTTGGGAAAGTGCAAGAGATCACATCGTTATAGAGGGTGGATTATGTGTTTGGGTTTCTATCGTTCTATGAAGCTGTAGTTGTAGTTTGTCAAGTTCGTGTTTCACGAATCGAGACCGTTGTGAAATCCCTTAGTATTCCGTAGGTTGGCTCCATACTATATTAACTACCATTAACTTCTAACCGTT
>JBCBRR010000128.1:0-1348 GCA_039819605.1 Bacteroidota bacterium
TGCTCATGTAAATACGCATAAAATTACATCATAAACCGACAATCAGTATGTGTATTATTGCGTATTAACATACTTAATTGTACAGTTATTGCTGGATATATGCACAATACCGGACAATCCCATACTGGACTCAGTATATATATGTAAGTAAGGGAATGATTGCATTCAACCTATACTGGATCAGTTAAAGCTTTGGATGGTAGTGCCATTATTGCTAGCCTTTTGGCACTAACTTTATAAAGGATTCCAACAATAGTATATGAAGTGCAGGCCTCAGCCACGATGGGCAGGGTGCAGGGCGTAGATGAAGAGGTCATAGATGAATTGGAGGTGCACCTTCCCGGTGATGTATCTGGGAGAACTTACAAGTTAAAGTAGTTGTTGAAGAAAGACTTGCAAAAAGTATGCAAGCACTGGACTGGAACCAAAACAGGAACCAACCCATAGCTAAAATCTAAGATATACGTAGCTGTAAATTTGGACCAGGATACAGATTGGGGTAAGAATGCTCTACAAAACGTAAAGAAGGTGTGCACTAAAGAATTCGTAAACTTAGCACGTAGGCTTACCTTGCAGTGGACAGTAGACGCCGTTTTAATATAGAGCAAGTATCCACATCACAAAATATTTCAGGCATCCACTGTCTACATGACGCAGCTATGGAAGAATCACCGCAACGGAGTGTTGACATACCTGAAAGAGCGCGAGTGCAGTTTCCCCAAGCGCCTAGCTGGGGCATCTTACGAGGGGTTGTTGCAGCATGGCATGCATACCTTGTCGGCTTTGGCACGTCGCGCGCTTCAATTTGTAGATTTTGCAAAACTAGATCGAGTGTAAGTGGAGTTGTTGCTTCAAGAGTTAGAGGAGGTAAAGAAAGCAGACAGGATGGGTATCACATATGCTACCATGGACTTCTCTGACGTAGAGAAGTAGGTGCGAGAGCGCCTTGCCCTCCTTAGCATCCCTCCTGCACCAACGCCACACACTACTGCTGCAATGAACCAACCAGAGAACAGCAGTGTGTCGCAACGCGCCACCCACATAGCGTACATGAGTGGGTAGTATGTTGCACCTACCCCACCTTCCACTTACTCAAGTTAGTCAGCGTAACCCCCCTCTACGGCTACTTCATCACACATCCCTACTCACAACCCCTTGGGCGCATCCTCATCTACAGCGTATGGCAGAGCTTCTAACATCCAGGTAGCCCCCTAGTCTGTTACTCTTCTGCCACCCACACTCGTACATGCCCCTCCTCCTTAGGTGTAGGTAGGCCCCCCCCGCGTGTTGTATCATGGCACACCCAATACAACGGTATCATTCTCATCCTCCTAACAGCATACAGCCG
>JBCBRR010000129.1:0-1342 GCA_039819605.1 Bacteroidota bacterium
TTTCAGAATTTTAATCTTTGATCTGCTTTCCAAGCGTCTGGCAAACTGCCAGCTTGAGCTGGTAGTCACTTGATAGCAACTTAGGAGAGCACAAAAAAGGCATAGTATATCTTACAGAAGCCCTGGAGATAATGCGAGAAGTATACGGCCCTAAACATTCCTCTATTGCGGGTACACTCAACAACATAGGCGAAGTTCGTAGGGAGTTAGGAGATTATGCACTAGGTATAGCATATCTTACAGAAGCCTTGGGGATAATGCGGGAAGTATACAGGTCTAACCATCCATCTGTTGCGGGTACACTCAATAATCTAGGCGTTGCTTACATGTACCTAGAGCAGTACGGGCAAAGCATAAAATACTTTGAAGAAGCCCTGGAGATAAAGAAGGCAGTATATGGCCCAAAACATTTTGATGTCGCGATTACACTCAACAACCTGGGTGGTTCTCACCTCAAGTTCGGGAATTTTACCCAAGGTATAAAATATCTTACAGAAGCCTTGGGAATAATGCGAAAAGTATACGGGTCTAACCATCCATTTGTGGCGCGTACTCTCAACAACCTAGGCGTTGTTCACAGCGACTTAGGAGAGTACGCTCAAGCCCTGACGTACCTTAGAGAAGCCTTGGCTATAAAGAAGGCAGTATATAGCCCAAAACATTTTGATGTCGCGATTACGCTGAACAACCTAGGTAATGTTCACAGAGATATAGGAGAGTACGATCAAGCCCTAACGTGCTATAGAGAAGTCTTGGAGATAGAGCAGGTGGTATACGAGGCTAGGCCACATCCTTCTCTGGCGGCTACACTCGGCAACTTAGCCAATGTTCACAGCGACTTAGGCCAGTATGAGCAAAGCTTGACCTACCATAAAGAAGCCTTAAGAATGACGAAAGAGGTATACGGTCCAAAAAATACCAGTGTGGCGAAAATGCTGAATAACCTGGGTGTCTTTCACCTCAAATTAGAGGATCACGTTCAAGGTGTAGAATATCTTACAGAAGCCTTGGAGATAATGCGGGAAGTATACGACTCTAACCATCCTGATGTAGCGGCTACGCTGAACAACCTAGGCGTTATCCACAGCCATGTATTAGGAGATCATGTGAAAGGCATAAGCTATTTGACAGAAGCCTTGGCGATACAGAGAGGAGTATACGGAGCTAGGAGGCCACATCCTTCTGTGGCGAATACCCTAGATTGCCTAGGCGATGTTTACAAAGCTACAGGCGAGTACGTGACGAGTATTCGGTACTATGAGGAATGTCTAGGTATGAGGAAGAGACTGTATAGAGACACACATTCTGATGTAGCCAGTACCCTGTATAGCTTAGGTAGTGT
>JBCBRR010000130.1:0-1309 GCA_039819605.1 Bacteroidota bacterium
GTACAAAGTTCGTATTTTTTGGCTGTGGAATATCAATTATCACCTCAAGACTATGAGAAGCTACGCGCATTACAGAAGAATACAAAGCTTAGCCGTCGTCGCTATCGTAAGGTCACCGTACTAGTGATGTTGCACCAAGGGCATGGAATAGAAGTTGTCCAAGCAGCTCTTGGTTTAGACGACAAAACAGTACGACGTTACTGGGAGGGCTACCAAACCAAGGGTATTGAGACTTATCTAGCGGACCATTACGTTCCCTACTCCGGCAAGCTAACCGAAGAAGAGGAACAAGCACTAGGAGAGCACTTGGATACTACTCTTTACCTGGATGTCAAGCCAATTATTGCTTACGTGCAAGAGTACTTCGGAGTAGCCTACACCGTTTCAGGCATGCGAGACTTGCTGCATCGAATCGGGTTTAGCTACAAGCAAACTAAGTCCATACCCAGTAGAGCCGACGAAGTAGCTCAGCAAGCCTTTCTTGAGGATCAACTCCCTTTGATGTTGGCTGAAGTGGAGGCTGGAACAGCCGAAGTTTACTACGCCGACGGTACTCACCCTACGCACAATACGAAAACCGGTCGTGGCTGGATTCGTAAAGGAGAGGACTTTGAAGTGGATTGTAACAGCGGGCGTAAAAGAGTAAATATCAACGGTGCGGTGCGAGCCACTAGTCCCGAGCATTTGGTTTATGACCTATCGGATTCGGTCAATGCCCAGTCTACACAACGGTTATGCCGAAAACTACTCAAAAAGCACCCTTGCAAACGCATCTACTATATCTGCGATAATGCTCGCTACAATCGTTGTGGATGGCTACAAGAATGGGCCGCTCAACAACGGATTGAATTTGTGTTTTTACCCGCCTACTCGCCAAATTTGAATCTAATTGAGCGACTCTGGCGCTTACTGCGCAAGGAGGCAATTAACTCGATTTATTATCCCACCTTCGAGGCATTTAAACAGGGGATTATTGAGTTCTTAGACAACGCCAAATTGCACAAGGCCGATATTCGAAGCTTACTGACGCTCAACTTCAGGACTGTCGGCAAAAAATCTTATTACCTAGCCCAAACCATTTCGTGAAGAGTATAGTTATAGTTCATTGATGATTATACTTACCTTTTGTTTCCGTGTTAGTTTTTACTTTTCTCAAGAAGATTCCATTTTTACTTTTAAAACCTAGTTAAAATTAAATCTATTTTTTACCTAAAATCTGAGAGGTTGTATTTGACTCAAAACCTACAATGGATATATTATGTTATGATTTTGTTGTATTAGTTGTCAACCAGCTAATGCTATGTTTTCG
>JBCBRR010000131.1:0-1286 GCA_039819605.1 Bacteroidota bacterium
GCGGATAAGAAGTACAGCACGCAGGTCAAAACTTACGGCCATGTCAAAAGGATACTGCAGGTAGGCCTGGCTTTCTGTGGTAAGGAAGTGGCCTCAAAATATGAATGGGTAGAGCTTTAAGAGATTGATATACACAACCATGCACATGAATACCAAACAAAATATTATCAGAATTTTACTCTTCGGGGGACTGTTACAGAGCTGTCAAAGCCCATATGTAGGTGGGCCGAGTCCATGTGGCTCATCACGTTCTAAACCGGTAGGACATACACAGCAACGCATACATACGAGGTGTAGCTATCCAATGCATAGGCCTGCGCCCGCTGTGTATTTCAAGAGCAACCGTATTATATCTCCTTTGGTATGTCGCTGTGAGCCTTCAGGCGATAAGCTTATAATATATACTGGGACAGACCGGTTTGATAAGTTGCTGTTAGGAAGCGATGTATTTGTAGACAAGAGTTTATTCATTCAGGAATTTTTGGAGAGTGGTGATGAGGTAGCACTCATCACACGTCCTCGCCGCTGGGGCAAAAGCATGAATATGGATATGCTCAAGTGTTTCTTGTCTATCGAAGTAGATGACCAGGGGAATCCCTTGCCTCGAGAACAGTGTCTCAACCCTAAGCTCTTTGCAGGGGGAGAGGTCGATTTGGGCTTTGAAGAAACTAAGCTGCTCAAGCCTCTGCGGATCAATGATTATCCATCACTGATGAAACGTCAAGGCCAATTCCCCGTTATCAGCATAGGGTTTAAGGATGTAGATGGGAAATCGTATCAAAAAATAGAAGAAGCAATCCAGACGCAAATCGTTGACCTTTATAAAAACCATGGTTACCTGCAGCAATATGTACAAGATGATAAAACAGGTTGGTTATTCGATAGCGATAGGGAGAAACTACAGCGCTATTTTGCTGGCAAGCTCAGTGAAACAGATATAAAAAATAGCCTAAAATTCCTGAGTGAACTGCTCTATAAACACTTTGGGAAGCCTGTATATATACTTATCGATGAGTATGACATGCCCATCAATAGAGCTTATCTAAAATGTACATCAGAAGAGCTTAAGAATGTTTTGGAGCTATTTCGGGGAATTTTAGGAGCTGCTTTGAAAGGAAATCCTTACCTCAAGAAAGGGTTGGTCACAGGTATCCTCAGGCTTGCTAAAGCTGACTTATTCTCTGGCCTGAATAACATACGAGCGTATATCTTACTCGATAGACGTTTTGCTACTTCTTACGGCTTTACAGAACAGGAAGTAGATGAATTACTCAGTAAGGTCCCTA
>JBCBRR010000132.1:0-1233 GCA_039819605.1 Bacteroidota bacterium
AACGGTTAGAAGTTAATGGTAGTTAATATAGTATGGAGCCAACCTACGGAATACTAAGGGATTTCACAACGGTCTCATCATGAGAAAAAAGTACCCCTCCTCTTGTCTTTTTGTGTTATTTTTGTGCCCAAACACACTGTTATCGCCTACTATGCACACCCTCCCACAACAAGGACCCGTTATTGGCACAGGCGACTTTTCGGAGCTAATAGCCGGGGGAATTTTTGTTGACAAAACACTCCTAATCAGCGATCTGCTCATGGATCGTACGAAAGCCTCGCTCATCACACGACCCAGAAGATGGGGCAAGACGCTTAACATGAACATGCTCTATCATTTCCTTCGCTGCGAGGTTAGAAAGAACGTGACCACGCATGAGCTAGATACCATAAGCCCATATCCAGGTCTATTTGATAACCTGAACATTGGGAAAGAGCATCCTGAGATCATCGCTAGCCATCAGGGTAAGTGGCCCGTAATCTCTCTGACCTTTAAGGACGTGGTAGGCGACGATGTACAGACTATTGAGCAAAATTTTAAAGATGTGTTCGCTATACTTTACAGTAAGTATAGCTATTTGGAAGAGTGGCTATGCTCACTAGAGAAGCAAAGTATTACTAGGGCCAAAGCGAAGTATTTCTCGGATGTGCTTGAAGGGAAGGTAAACTTGGCCATGCTCCAAAAAGCTCTATATTTCTTATCAGAGCTACTCTATGAATATCACGACCAGCGAGTATTTGTCTTGCTGGATGAATACGACGCTCCGCTCAATAATACCTTTCTAAAGCCTGCACTTTATGAGAGGGTACTCATCTTCACGAGAGGTCTTTTAGGCAAATGCTTCAAGGATAACGCCTACCTTGAGAAAGGGATTATGACAGGAATCCTCAGAATAGCCAAGGCGGACCTATTTTCCGGGCTTAATAACTTCAAAGAGTACTCCCTGTTGGACAAGCGTTACGCTGAGCACTTTGGATTTACAGATGCAGAAGTCAATAACCTGTTTGAACAGCCACATGTCAGGGAACTGATTGAAGCACCTGCCCCTGGTTCAGAAGACATAAAAGCTTGGTACAATGGCTACACCATCGGGGGTATCACCATTTATAACCCTTGGTCCATCATGTCCTGCATTAGCGAGAGTGGCACACTAGCACCTTATTGGGTAAACACGGGTAGTGATAAATTGCTCAGAAACCTCCTGAAAGGCAATGGCTACTTAGTCCATCAAAT
>JBCBRR010000133.1:0-1227 GCA_039819605.1 Bacteroidota bacterium
CTCATCACATTGTCAAGATATTCCCCTTATCGTAGGGGAAATCCGTTCTCACTGTATTTTCGTGTTATCTAGGACAAGCCCAAGAAGATCAGGATCACTATAGTTCTTATGGATGAGGAATATGGAGGGCAGGTTTTTCTTAGGAGGGAGGAGATAGTTGGGGAAGAAGTCTTTGTTTTTTTATATGCCTGATATAGCTGAATGGTCAAGGTCTGAACCAACCCTATCCTCAGGCCGAAATGAGTACACTGCAGGTCCTTGTGGCTCGTTGTGTACATTGGGGTCGTCTCTATGTGAGATAGATCCTTGCTCAGTGTTAGATTTGTAGTGCATTACGTCAGAATTAATAGTTGCGTTGGCTGATAATATTCCCATCATTGACTTTAACGCATCTATACCTTGGCTGATCTCTTCAACTTTCTGCATGAGAACTTGACGCTGAAAGCTAAATAATTTTACATCTAGCTCTTTCCCATCCTGTACCGCTCTAATCACAGCTCTAGCAGCGGATATATGCTTACCAGCGCTTACTTTAAAGTCTAGCACTTTCAACTGACCTGCTTTCAACTCATTTTGCCCGCTCAAGAAAGCTAGGCTCTTCTTATTGACGTCTTGATCCTCTTTTTGTATCAAAAAGGTATCCTCTCCATTATCGTGACCTGCTTGATTTGACCCTACAGAGCAGTCTTTAGTTAACACAAGGCTGTCTGAGTATATAAACTTGACTTTATCTAATTGCAGTGTGTGCTCTGTGGTATTTCTTATAAGGAGGCAAAAGTCATCGCTAGATATAGCATCGGTTTCATCTGGACAAGAACTCATGAGATTGGAAAAGAGTAACTCTAATGCAGGTCTACTAGTACTAGGCTTAGCAGTTGAAGAGGTAGAAGAACTGCAAGAGCTAAAAACTAGCGTTTGCATCGAGAGTAATAGTAGCAATGATAGTCTCTTGAAGCAACAGACGGGATCTGACATGCTAGTATTGGCGAGGAATGAATAGGAAAGTGGCAACATATTAGTTAGACTCAAGCAGAATGAACTAGCCGTTTTGAACATCTGGAAATTATCTGTAATACAGCTCCACATCCCTTACGCTGACCCCAACTCACTCCTAAAAATTCCACGTGCATAGGACCTGCCAGCTTTAAACTCTTAGGCCGTGTCCCCAACCATTAGATTGCTAGGGTGATCATGATAGAAACCAGTTGTACACAGCCTAGAAAATTA
>JBCBRR010000134.1:0-1217 GCA_039819605.1 Bacteroidota bacterium
GGTAGACTAGCACCTTATTGGGTAAACACGGGTAGTGATACCTTGCTTAGAAATCTTCTGAAAGGCAATGGTTACTTGGTGCATCAAATTGAGCAACTATTGGCTAATGATAAGATCCAAGTCATTATCAGCCCACATGTCAATATGTTGGATATGGCCCCTAAATTAAAGTTCTGGTCCCTGATGCTAGCTGCTGGTTATGTTACTTTAGCCGAAGATATACCCACCAGCTCTGGCGCTACCTACTCCTGTTGGGTGCGCATTCCCAACGTAGAAATAAGAGCTGCCTACGAAAGCTTGATCATAGGCTGGTTTGAAGACCAGGTAGGCCTTACCCATTACACGGATATGATTGAATCTCTATTCTGTGGAGAGGTGGAGCTATTTGCAGAGGCACTTAGCAGATACCTCACGGAAGCTACGAGTTGCAGAAACAGCGGGCTAAGCAAGGCCGAGCAGTACTACAGTGGGTTTATGGCAGGGTTACTGATTGTCATTCAAAAAGACTTTGCCATCCATTCGGAAGTGGAGAGCGGTGCGGGCTATGCTGATATGCTAGCTATTCCGCGTGCAGCGTGTGGTAAGGTGGCGGTTGTTTTTGAATACAAGGTGGCCGGCAGTAAGGAGGGGTTAGCAGATAAGGTCCGAGAGGCCTTGGATCAAATCGATAAGAAAGGGTACATCATGCGGGTGCAGTCCTACGAGCATATTACAGCAGTGATGAAGGTAGGGATAGCCTTCTATAGTAAAGAAGTGCTTGTCGAAAGCCGAATTATGCAGCTGGGCTAGGGGACCTTCTTAACGCCATTTGATAGTATGCGGTTTTGAGCAGTGCTGCAGGCTTATACGCCCATCATCCAATAATGTGAATAGGTACATGGGGCCCTTGCAATCATCCTACTTTCGTGCAGTTGCAGCACCCCTTTGGGTCCGTTAACTGGTACATCGCTCTAAGATTGTAAGACTCAGCTGGCTTTAGACACTCACCCTGTATTCTTTGAAAAGTGCAATTGCTTTAATAACCCGTGTGCAGCTTTTCTTTGAAAAATACAACACCAGTGAGCAGGCATTGATCTGGAGAGCGTCAGAAAAATACCCAGGGGTTCAGGTAACAGGACCTGAAGGGTGCTGCAAATACATGAGAGCCATGGAGGTGTAGAAATGATCGCAGAGCCTGATGCTATTCGATGGTTGAGTTTCACTCTGCAGCACCCTAT
>JBCBRR010000135.1:0-1212 GCA_039819605.1 Bacteroidota bacterium
TAATGACAACCAATAACGGAACCATGATCATGATTATTATTAATCGTAGTAAGAGTTTTGACATCAATATCATCATCATCATCATCATCATCATCATTGCTAATACGATGCCAATTCCTATTATTGTAACCACTTTTACAATATATGCTGTAACTGTTCATATTAGCAATGTTATTCTGACAATGCTTTGTATTGCTACGATTCAACCACAATTTCTCAAGTAGATAAAGGATGCAATCATTCCACACAGGCTAACCCAAGCCCAGTCAGATGAGTAGAAGCTGAGAGGGTGGGAAAACGCTCCGCGATCCACGACAAGGACTATATACTCTTACTTCGTGGGATCGGAGAAGGGGACAAAAAAGTATGCCTACAGGACCTACACGGAGTATTGGGGGGCTAAGGGAAGAAACAACTACGTGACGATTCCCAAAGCTGAGTAGTATTTGAACTACCTATTGAAGGAAACCGACGTGTCAGAGAATGTGTTCTTAGCTTGCATTTGCTCCATACAGTATGTCGCCAACAGATGTCAAGCTAGAGATTCCAACCTAGTGGTCCGTACTGCAAAGGTCAGGCTGATGATGGAAGAGGCACGCAACGCATAGCTGGAGAAAAGTAAAGCCGACCCAGACTACGACCCCCTTGCCTCTACTACAGCAGCTTTGCCGGAGCCGGAAACCGTCGATAAGTTCCTGAAGACCCCCCACACCCACAAAGATGCAAAGGCTGATGATTATATGTACGGGTACGGTTATATGATTGTCTTTGGACTGCAAGGGTGCCATTCACAATGTAACATTCTGCTGACTTAACATGATGCCCCTTGCCATGTAGGTTCATGCACGCTTTCGATTGGGCAGTTTTCACACGCGGCGACAGCGTGCGTAAGCTCCAATGGGCCCACACCTACCTCAAGCCCTTCGCCCCGGACAAATTTGGGCCCGACAAGGTGGACCAGCTAATCGCGGTATTGCCAGAGACCAAAACCAAAAAAGAGGCATCTTATGTGTAGTGCGTCCGACATATTGATGTCTTTAGGTGCCCTCTAGCTTTTTTGGCTGGATGGTTAGTATACATGTTTGCCGATTGTGGCCTCAACATGAAGTTGGACCTGGAGAGCTCCCACTGGTACGTGCATCGGGGTGACCTACCCCCTTTAATATCAATAGACCACATACATACAATATCGGTATCACTTCTACAGTACCC
>JBCBRR010000136.1:0-1187 GCA_039819605.1 Bacteroidota bacterium
TTTGCCTTTTCGCTCCAAGAATTCCTTGATAAACAAGCTCTTGTCTACAAACACATCACTCTCCAATAGTAGCTCATCAAAGCTGTCAGTACCTGTACATATCTCAGGCTGTGTGCTCGCAGAAGATATACCTGGACCACCTGCTTGGTCCAGAGAAGTAGGGCTAACTGTCTCTTGAGGTTCTTGCCCAGCATCCACTCGCAATGATTTAGAAAGCGCTGCAGCGGGGTGACCTACAGATGGTTCCTGATCCGCGGGACCAGATGTATCCGGGATGGGTTCTGCCGAGGTCAGTTTGCGCTTATGAGTATGCGGATCAGCCTCTGTAGCATGACTATCCGCTACTTCTACAGATACCGCAGCCGCTTCTTCAGGAACATTTACAGCATGTGGGCTATGACAGCTCTGCAATAAGCCACTGAAGAGCAAAATCTGGGCGATAACTCGTTGAGTGTAGTTATGCATGGTTCTATTTTCTTTCAGCTCAGTTTACCCTACCACTATAGGTCCACTTGCTCATATTGCACGGCTACTTTCTTGCCGCAAAAAGCTATACACACCTGTAACATACGTCGCACATGGCTATGTACCTTGACTTGAACATCATATTCCTTACCTACGATCTGGGCCATACCTTTCCCAGACAACGCCGCTAATTGATCTACTTGCTTACCTACCTTATACTCGATAATCAGCGCTTGATCACTATGTCCAGCTTTAGGAATCAACACAGTGTCAGGTCTACCCAGGCCGCTCTCGCGCTCACTTTCTATGATGTAATTATGTGACGCGTCGCTCAATAAGCCTAGCATAAATCCATTGTAGAATGCCTCTGAGTGGCCAGGTCCGGTTTGATGAAAGCTGGTCGAGCGATCCAGTAGATTCTGTAAGTCTTTTACAAAAGTTGCTACTTGGCCTGTCAGTAATAGATTGATCAATTGGCGATACCCATATACGTCTACGCTCAGCTTACTAGCAACCCATTTTGTCAGACGCTCCTTGTAGATGTGTTGCACTTCATAGTTGGGGATAGACAGCTGATAGGGATAGTCTAGCGTTACCTGCGGAGCAGCACCTGGAGGGGTTAGATATCCACTAAAGAGTAACAGACTGTATCAAGTGACTACCAGCTCAAGCTGGCAGTTTGCCAGACGCTTGGAAAGCAGATCAAAGATTAAAATTCTGAA
>JBCBRR010000137.1:0-1173 GCA_039819605.1 Bacteroidota bacterium
AGTGCTTCAAAGATAACGCTTATCTTGAGAAAGGGATCATGACCGGGATCCTCAGAATAGCCAAAGTGTTCGGCATATTCTTCATCCAGCAGGGAGTATTCTTGGAAGTTATTAATCCCTGAAAACAAGTCCGCCTTGGCTATTCTGAGGATCCCGGTCATGATCCCTTTCTCAAGATAAGCGTTATCTTTGAAGCACTTGCCTAAAAGACCTCGCGTGAAGGCGAGTATCCGCTCATAAAGTTCCGGTTTGAGGAAAGTGTTATTGAGCGGAGCATCGTATTCATCGAGCAAGACAAATACCCGTTGGCCATGATATTCGTAAAGGAGCTCTGACAAGAAATACAAAGACTTTTGAAGCATAGCCAAGTTCGCTTTCCCTCTCCGTACGTCAGAGAAATACTCAGCTTCAGCTATAGCGTTTTCTTTCTTTTCTGGCGAGTTCAGCCAATCGATCAAGTAGGTATACTTCTTGTAGAGAGCAGCGAGTATATCCTTAAATTCTTGTTCAACCGTCTGTATATCGCCGCCCACCACATCTTTAAGGGTCAAAGAAATTACGGGCCACTTGCCCTGATGGCTGTCGATGAGCTCAGGATGCTCTTTCCCAATGTTCAGGTTATCAAATAGACCTGGGTGCGGGCTTATGGTTTCCAGCTCATTCGTGGCCACGTTTTTTCTAACCTCGCAGCGAAGGAAATGATAAAGCATGTTCATGTTAAGCGTCTTGCCCCATCTTCTGGGACGTGTGATGAGCGAGGCTTTCGTACGATCCATGAGTAGATCCTTGATTAGGAGTGTTTTGTCAACAAAAATTCCCCCGGTTATCAACTCCGGAAAGTCTCCTGTGCCAATAACGGGTCCTTGTTGTGGGAGGGTGTGCATAGCAGGTGATAACAGTGTGTTTGGGCACAAAAATAACATAAAAAGACAAGCTGAGTTAACGGGGTAAGGTACTTATGCCTTGTGTCCTTGCGGGGGCTTCGCTACTTCTTCCCTACGAGATAGAGGAAGATCAGGTGTCTGGGTTTCTATCGTTTTTATGAGGTTCTAGTTTGTCAAGTTCGTGTTTTACGATGCTTATTCCCCTGCGGGGTGCTTCGTTACTTTTTTCCTATGATGAAAAAAGTAACCAAAAAAATCACCCGCGATTGTCAGATTTGGCTAAAAGACC
>JBCBRR010000138.1:0-1106 GCA_039819605.1 Bacteroidota bacterium
ACAGCAAGACCTGTCTTGCTGTATGTTATCAGAGAGGAGTGCTTCATCTACAAGTTGTGTACCTCCACTGTCAATCCAGTAGGTGTCTAACATACCTCCACGAGCTAGACAGCACATAATGGACCAAGGATTATAAAGGACTTCTGCGTCTTCATCTCCAAACTTATATCCATTGTACCAGTGCTTTACTTGGTCTAAAGTTGCAGAGGTAGGGACTTGTCCAAACAGTTCGTTGACTTCCTGCTGCGTAAATCCATAAGAGGTACCAAACTGCTTATCAAATAGTGTATACTCCTGTACATTGTTGATGCTCGAGAAGAGGCTAGCTTTCGCCACCCTGAGTATACCGGTGATTAGCCCCCGCTTGAGATAGCGATTGCCCTTGAAGGCGTTGCCAAACAGCTCCTGAAATAGTTCCAAAACCTTGTCAAACTCTTTCGGTTTTCCTTTGAGTTTTAGGAAAGTATTGTTGATGGGCGTGTCGTATTCGTCCATGAGTATGTAGACATTCTGCCCAAAGTGTTTAGAGAGTAGCTGGCTCAGGAAGTAAAGGCTATCCTCTACATCTTCTTGGTTGAGCTTCCCTGTGTAATACCGATGTAACTTTTCTTTCTGCTCGTCGTCAAGTAGCCTTTCGTCATCGCTCAGGTATTTCTTCAGATAACTATAATCCCTGTAGAGCCTACCGATCTGGCTTTTGATCTTTATCTCTATCGTTTCATAAGAACTACCCGTTACGTCCTTAAATCCTATGCTGATGACGGGATACTGCCCTTGGTGGTCGCTAACTAAATCTGGATGTTGTGCTATTTTGAGCGGAGACAACCGCTTCACTTTACCTGTCTTAGGCCCTACCACAACCTCTCCCCCAGCAAAAAGCTTATGATTGAGGCACTGCTCTTGGGGTAGCGGATTTCCCTGCTCGTCTACCTCAATAGCTAAGAAGCGTTGTAACATGTCCATATTCATGGTCTTACCCCAACGCCTAGGGCGGGTAATGAGTGTGACCTTACCTACACTGCCTTCGAGGAACTCTTGGATAAATAGGCTCTTGTCTACAAATACGTCGCTATCTATCCGTAGCTCAGCAAAGGTATCTACACCCG
>JBCBRR010000139.1:0-1077 GCA_039819605.1 Bacteroidota bacterium
ATTTTGCTCTTAGGGCTCTTTTTACAGAGCTGTAACCCTGATTTTGCCAGTGTTCCGGCACAGGAGTCATGGCAAGAAGAAGATACTAGGATCCAGAGCCATCTGGTACCCCTGAGCTCAGAGGGAACAAGAATACAGCAGGCAGAAATCAGCCCAGTTTCTTCAAACTCCCAAGGACAGGCTACCACCGAGGGTCCATACATGCTAGCATCAGCTTTATCCAAAGCAGATATACAAGCCAACCTTAAAGCGCATTACCAAGCGCCTCATTTCAGGGAGGTACCTTCATGGCCAGGTGAGACCCCTATATCTGTTGGGACCATGGAATGGCACCTGAAGATCCATGAACGGATTAAAGTAAAAAGACAAGCTCCTGGTAGCGAGGAAGACCTCCCTCAAGAACGGCTAAAGTCGGTTAAGACCCCCATTCTTCTAGAGAACTTATTTAGGCCTAGAAAGCTGAATCCTGGTGGGCCTGTCGAAGAGATTAATAAGGTGCTCCTCACAGGTGAGGTGGGCATAGGGAAGACTGTATTGGCCAGAAAATTGGCTTACACATGGGCCATAGGAGAGTGGGGTCAAGAATTTGAGGCCGTTTATCTGCTTCCCGTGAGGAATCTCGTGAAGTATGATGAGCCTATCCCAGGATCAGTCTTGGTGGCCAAGGCCATTGTCGGGGAGTGCTTGAGTATAGCTGAAAGCGGAACTAGAAATCATCACCAATGGTGCGAAGTTGTGTATAATCAGCTCCAGAATCCCGATACACTGGTTATCCTGGATGGATTGGATGAGCGAATATTGGCTAGTAACAAGATTATGCAAGCAGCTGCAGAAGTGAACTACAAGCTGTTGCTTACCGCTAGACCCCAGGACATAGCGCCCGAAAGAGCGCTAGTAGACATCGAAGTGGAGCATATGGGGCTCGATGAAAAACAGCGAGATAATTTTATCAATTCCACTTTGGGAGCGTCTGCTACCAACACAGCCCAAGGCCTTATTTCTTTTATGTAGTTAGGTGGGATTGGGAATAACACCCTCGCCTTCAGGCGAACACTTTAGTATATTGCCCCATGGATT
>JBCBRR010000140.1:0-1047 GCA_039819605.1 Bacteroidota bacterium
AATTTCCTGGGTTGTGTACAACTGGTTTCTATCATGATCACGCTAGCAATCTAAGGACTGGGGACACGGCCTAGATGCAAATTTTAGTACAGATAACCCACCCTCGATACCTGCTAAAATTCTGTCAAGCTCACTGAGGGGTTGTTGATATTGAGCTAGCGTCTTTTTAAGTAGATGAACATGGTAATAGACAGGGTAATGTTCCGTCACGCTACCAGCTATTCTGTCCAGCTTACCTTTCAGGTTATTGTAAAGATTGTGCGCCTTTTTGTCTTCACGCTGATACTTATCCCAAGCTTCGGAATCTAGTAAGCGAATGATGCGCAAAAGTTCATAGATGGCTTCTAAAGTTGGAGCATGATCTTCATAAGTAGTAGCTGTAAAAACAGCAGACTCAGTGTTTATTTTCTTTAGAAGTACCACCAGTAGATTTATTAGTGGATTGACATCTATCTTCTCCCAAACATCAGGTCTTATGTTTTGAAGCACGTATACCAGAGTTTCTCGGAGTACTTTATCTTGATATCCGTTGAATTTGTAAACCTTTTGATGAATATCTTCAACGTAGCCCCTCAAGTGAGTACGCATGAGCTGGGTAGCAAGTTTCAAATGTGCTAAATCTCTATAGCCTATGTAGCTACCTAAGCGATTAGTAAAGGTAGATGGATCTAAGCTTTGCAGATGATCAATGTATGATCTAATCCACTCTTCTATTTGAACAGTCTGCTCCTCAGCTGCCTTTGCACCACCAGAGTCATGCAGCTTATTCCACTTTTCTACGAGAGATCGGGTAGAAGTAATCCGCTCTTCTTGATAAGGTTGGTCTGACATGAAAGTTTGCACGAGCGTCTTGTCTAGATCATTTGTAGTATCAGCGGCTTCCCCTTCTGAGACATTTACCAACCTTTCACAGCTCTGTAAAAAGCATCATCGCTACTTTGTCAATCTCAATCTTTTTACAGAGCTGTGAAAGGTTGGTCTGACATGAAAGTTTGCACGAGCGTCTTGTCTAGATCATTTGTAGTATCAGCGGCTTCCCCTTCTGAG
>JBCBRR010000141.1:0-1026 GCA_039819605.1 Bacteroidota bacterium
CAGTGATTTTTGAGTACAAGATAGCTAAGAATCACTGCTGTCCTGCTGCGCTCTGCCCGCGGGATGACCAACATATCTGTATACCCCTGGCCACTCTCTACTTCCGAGTTAATAGCGAGGTCCCTTTGCATGCTAATGAATAATCCTCTCATAAAACCACTGTAGAACTTCTCAGCTCTACTCAGACCTACGCTTCTGCGGCTCGTAGCTTCTGCCAGGTATCTGTTGAGTATGTCCGAAAATAATTCGCTCTCTCCACGAAACAGGGATTTTACCATATCTGTGTAATAGCTAGGCTCTATCTGATCTTCAAGCCATCCCATGATCAGGTCTTCATGAGTACCTCTTATTTCCATATTAGGGATACGGACCTGGCAAAAGTATTCAAGGCCAATCCTGAGTTCTATCTCTCCAGCTAAGGTAATATAGCCAGCTGCTAGCATCAGGGACCAGAACTTTAAGTCCTGATCCATATCCAGCATATCAATGTAGGGACTGATCTTGACCTCGATTGTACCCTTATCTAAAAGATCTTCAACTTGATGGATCAAGTTACCGTCGTCTTTCAGGAGATTTCTAAGCAGCGTGTCACTGCCCGTGGTTACCCAATAAGGTGCTAGTGTGCCATCCTCGCTAATGCAAGACATGATGGACCAAGGGTTATAGATGGTGATTCCCCCGATGGTATAGCCATTGTACCAAGTCTTAATAGCCTCTGGATTAGCGCCAGGCTCTACAAGTAGCTCTCTAACACGTGGATCATTCAATAGTGTAGTCACTTCTACATCAGTGAAACCAAAGTGCTCAGCGTAACGTTTATCCAGTAGCGAGTAGTCCAGGAGGTTGTTGAGCCCTGGCCCCAAGTCTTTCTTAGCCACGTTGAGAATCCCTGTCAGGATCCCTTTTTCAAGGTAGAGGTTATCCTTGAAGCAACTTCCCAAGAAGCCACGCATCAAGTGACTACCAGCTCAAGCTGGCAGTTTGCCAGACGCTTGGAAAGCAGATCAAAGATTAAAATTCTGAAAT
>JBCBRR010000142.1:0-957 GCA_039819605.1 Bacteroidota bacterium
ACTGATAAATCAGGATTACATTATCGCTTACATCAACTACATCAAAAAGCACTTTGGGTCCGGTTATGACAAGTGCGTAAGCGATCCTCAAATAGAGGAAGCCATTAAAGCTTCTGGACACAAACATTGGAAAGTATACGCCAAAAAGCCTTTTGGTGGACCCGAACAGGTAGTCAAATACCTGGGGCGATACACACATAAAACTGCCATTACCTACCATAGGATCAAGGCGGTTAGTGACCATCACATCTCCTTTGCTTACAAAGATTATCGTGACAACAAACAGAAGGAAATGACCCTTACTTGCCATGAGTTCCTTGCACGGTTTGAACGACATATCCTGCCTTATCGATTTGTTCGAATACGCCATTATGGCTTACTCCAAAACCATGGAAAGACGGTCAGGCTTAATCAACTGAGAGAAGTGATGGATTGGGAACAACCTGTTGGAAAAGTAGAGGTGCCAGTTGCTATCCGTATGCTGGAAAAGTATGGCAGAGATGTCACTAAGTGCGGTAAATGTGGCCAAGGGAGGTTGGAACTGCTCATGACCAAACGATTTGGCAAGGTTACCTATCACCGCGCAAGAGATGTACCATTAGGTGAGGTGAAGTAGAATGCTGTACACCACCTTGATGATCTACTTCCAGACATGTTACTAATGAACACCACCCATCCACAGTGGGGAAAGGGGAAGTTATGACTTAGACTGTAAGAATATGCTCAAAAGACAGAAAATTGAAGCTTTTAGATAGGATAGCAGTCCTAAACAAACAGAATGAAATGCCACTCTGCCTCCTAGCAGATAGCATACTTCACTGATGGTCTTCGGCCAACAACGACTAACCTCATAAGCCCTTCTTACATCTAGCTAAACGCTTGCAAGACTGAAACGAATGCGCGCTTTTCAGGCTCCTTTTTAGGGCTTATGTGGCTAGTCGGCTATTTGTTATGAGT
>JBCBRR010000143.1:0-928 GCA_039819605.1 Bacteroidota bacterium
TAGGTCTGCAATAATAAAACATGGTGGTAGAGGTAGTGTTCCATATACATTGGAAGTAATAGTATCGGCTTGAGTAACATAATCGTTGGTAAGGATCCAACAAGTGTATCATTCTCTCACAATATATTTTTGATTACGATCTCCTATTGAATGGATGTCAAGTGCATAATCATTAGGTAGTGTATTCCAAGTTAGAGTAGTAATCCTAAATATGAGGTTGAGACATTTGAGTGATAGAGTGTTCAATTGTATCATAGAATTCGGCAAATAGACTAGCCAACTGTTTAATAAAAACACAGGTCTATGAATACAATACAGGCTGCAACTTGTCCAGTATCATACTAATGGTAAACGATGGCCGTAACTCTGACGGTCCTAAGGTAGCGAAATTCCTTGTCGGGTAAATTCCGACGTGCATGAAAAGTGAGATGATCTAATCACTCCATCTGTATATGGCACTCAGTGAAATAACATACACGTTGTGAAGATGCAACTAAGAATTATATGGACAGAAAGACCCTATTAAGCTTTATCATAGGTCATGTTCCTATTGAACTTCACATTGTCAACGGTAGACATTTAATGGCACTACGTTATGCTCGATGTCTCATGGATGTATTCTTTCGTATGATTTTTCTGGGGCGGAATCCTATTGCTAAGATACATAGGTGTACATTTATATATTCATCAATTAGTTGGTAACTTTCTTTGGCGTTTCATTGGTCTCATGTATTCACTCACAGTATAGAAACCCATAGAAGAGTAACACGTATTAGTTATATTGATCCATATACTATGCCAACGAATAAAAGTTACTTTAGGGATAACAGGCTAGTCCATGATTGAGAGTTCTTATCGACATCTGGGTTCGGCACCTCTATGTCGGCTTATTGCATCCTAGTACTGTAGATGGTACTAATGGGTTGGG
>JBCBRR010000144.1:0-922 GCA_039819605.1 Bacteroidota bacterium
CGTACCTTTGAGGAAGTATCAGCAAAACTCAAGACAAGTATGTTGACGACGGCAGAACAATTAAGAGCAGAAGGCATGCAACAGGGTGTACAGCAGGGTGTGCGGCAAGAGAGAATAGAAATAGCCAAAAATATGCTCCTAGCGATGCATATGGACATGGATCTGGTACAGCGTGCTACGGGTCTATCTCCAACAGACTTGGCCTCGTTGCGGTAAGCACACATCAGTTCGCTTTTCTGTTTAAGCTGAATCTCTCCATTCCCTTTTAGGCCCTTTGTGAGCAGTATCTAACTTCGCTTTGGGCAAGCACGGCCTTACTGACAGCTAGGCTAGAAACTTGCCCAACTATTAGATACCAATAAGCTCAAATCCTGACCCGCATGCGCACAAGAAATCAACCTCACGATCGGATCTACAAAGACCTTATGGAGGATATTGATATCGCTAAGAGCTTTGCCATGCATTACCTCAGGCCTAAGGTCGTTAAGCGTATAAATTGGTCTACCCTAGAGCTTACGGATTCTTCGGTGATGGGCCAAGATAACAAGCAGCTTTACGCAGACGTAGTTTACAGAGCTAAAACCAAAGATGCGCCAGAAGATGTAATCATTCTGCTTAATCATGAAAGGAAGATTACCAAGTTCCTCCTCATCAGAATTTTAGAATATATACTGGGTAGCTTAAAAAAGCTTGTCAAGCAAGGGCGTAAGCAAGCCGCCCTGATATACCACCTCACTTTCTACAATGGCAAGGGTAAGGTACACACGCACCCTAGAAGCTTAGGTGACTATTTCTCTGCAGCTAACCGGGAGCTTGCTGAAGAGCTACTCCTAGACGCGCATACCATTATCAATGTGCACGATTACACTGACGAAGAGCTAGCTTCGCATCCTGAGTCTGGTGGCTTAGAGCTCGTCATGAA
>JBCBRR010000145.1:0-912 GCA_039819605.1 Bacteroidota bacterium
GAGTTCAGAATAGAGGGCGACACTTTTTTTAGGGTAGCACCTGCCTCTAATAAGATAGCTATGGCCTGTAGGGCTGCCTTAAAGGCTTTAGAGACCCTATTGGAGCAGGGTGCGGCAGTACAAGAGATGATAACTCCTATGCTCAACGCGCTCCAGGATAAGCACGCTGATGTACGCATAGCTGCCCTAGCGGCCCTACGGACCCTATTGGAGCAGGGCGTGGAAGTACAAGAGATGATACCTCCTATACTCAACGTGCTCCAGGATAGGCACGCTGATGTACGCAAGGCTGTCCTAGAGGCCTTAGGGACCCTATTGGAGCAGGGTGCGGAAGTACAAGGGATGTTACCTCCTATACTCAACGCGCTCCAGGATAGGCACGCTGATGTGCGTGAGTCTGCCCTAGTGGCCCTACGGACCCTATTGGAGAAAGGCGCAGGAGTACAAGAGATGCTACCTCCTATCCTCAACGCGCTCCAGGATAGGTACGCTGATGTGCGTAAGGCTGCCCTAGCGGCCCTACAAACCCTATTGGAGCAGGGTACGGGAGTACAGGGGATGATACCTCCTGTACTCAACGCGCTCCAGGATAGGTACTCTGATGTGCGTGAGTCTGCCCTAGCGACCCTACGGACCCTATTGGAGCGGGGCGCGGCAGTACAAGAGATATTACCTCCCACACTCAACGCGCTCCAACATGGCAACGCTGATGTGCGTAGGGTTGCCCTAGCGGCCCTACGGACCCTATTGGAGCACGGCGCGGAAGTACAAGGGATGCTACCTTCCATACTCAACGCGCTCCAGGATAGTCACGCTGATGTGTGCATAGCTGCCTTAGAGGCCTTACCGCCTCTATTGGGGCATGGCGCGTTGAGTATGGGAGGTAATATCTCTTGTACTGCCGCGCCATGC
>JBCBRR010000146.1:0-816 GCA_039819605.1 Bacteroidota bacterium
ATCCCCATATTCAACCCGCGGGATCAATACAGCATCGGGACGTCCAAGACCGCTCTCGCGCTCACTCTCTATGATGTAATGGTTGGATAAGATGTTTAATAAACCCAACATGAAGCCGCTATAAAATACCTCGGAGCGTTGGGGGCCCACCTGGTGAAAGCTTGTAGATTGACTCAGCAGGTCCTGCAATTGCTCTGTAAATGATTCTACTTGCCCTGTAGCTAGTAGCATTACCAGATCTCGATACTGATCTGAGTTTACTTTTAACTTTTTACGCACCCATTCCAGAAGACGGCGTTTGTAGATGTACCGAACTTCGTGGTTAGGGATAGACAGCTCGTAGGTATCGCTATCAAGCCCTGGAAGGGCAACATCCGGATTCAGATAGCCACCAAATAACAACAAGCTGTAAAGAGGTTCTGTATCCGGTTCTTTGAGGGCATCAAAGCTGATGTGCTTCTCGATAGTCGAGGTAATACTTTGACCTGATATCAATGCCTGAAGTTTATGTTGTATCTCGTCTGAGAGCAATACTGAATCGATTAGCTTGGTACCGCCGCTATCAATCCAATAGCAACCCAACACTCCTCCAGTTTCTAGGCAACACATAATAGACCAGGGATTATACACTACTTGATCTCCGAATGTGTAGCCATTGTACCAATTACGGATCTCGTCCGGGGGTATAGTCATAGGAACTTTATTGATTAACTCATCTACTTCCTGTTGCATAAATCCATATGAGGTAGTAAAACCCTTATCTAGCAGGGTATACTCGCGCATATTGTTCAGGTCAGAGAACAGATTAGATTTGGC
>JBCBRR010000148.1:0-764 GCA_039819605.1 Bacteroidota bacterium
CGACTACATATTACTTGCATCGCCTACCCTGGTGATGAAATTGCCTTTGTGCCAAGGTAATATGCAGTCGTACGCGAGAAATTATGGCAATATCACAGTCAGCATGGCACATATTGGCTTCTAAATACTACTCCATGTCAGCCCTAAGCGTGGCTCTTGTGTAAATTCAATTATAATTCTGTAAATTTTTATCCCGTCTCAATTCTAAAAATGCTAACCATAATAAACTCCATAACTGTTTTGCACACACGCAATAGTGTGGCCAAACTATTTTCACTCTTATTCATCCTGCATGCTTGTACACACAATGGGGTAACCCTTAGTATGGAGGCAGAAAGACATGCCTCTAGGGCCACTTCCGAAGCTACTCCGCCAGAAGTAGACACGGCAACAATAGCAATGCAAGCTACTGCACCGGAATCTTCTTTGCATAACTTTGGAGAAGGCCTGGCATCTAAGCGACGTAAGCTTGAATCGCCAGGTGATATGAAAGCAACAAGCAGTGCAGGAGACTTCAAACGCGGAGCTGCTACCAGCCAGCAAGACACCAAACGCACGGCAAGCACCTCCCTGTCTGCTGCTACCCAGTACGGCTTTCGCATTGGCCCTATTGATAAAGATGGCAATTGCCTCTTTAGGGCTATTGCTGAGCAACTACAACGTTCTCCTTGGAATATCCGCTTTCCTGAAAGTGACGATTACTACAACAGCTTACGCAAGATCGCTGTAGAGCATGTCAGGGCGCATCCTAAAGACTATAGCAG
>JBCBRR010000149.1:0-705 GCA_039819605.1 Bacteroidota bacterium
GCTGATGTGCTTGGTTTGTTAACTCCTTTTATAACCGCCCTCCTGTGTACAACCTCTGTTGTGCTTCGGGTTTACCAGAAGTTGAACATCGGCGCCCTTCTCCACTAGGGTCGGTAGGGCCTCTCTGACAGCCCTGTGCACATCAGAGTTTCTACTCTTGAGGGCGTTGAGCATAGGAGTTACCATCCCTTGCACATCGGCGCCCTTCTCCACTAGGGTCGGTAGGACCTGTAGGGCAGCGCAGCGCACACCAGGGTTAATGTGGTTGAGCGCAGCGCAGATCGGGGTTACTATGGCTTGTACATCAACGCCTTTCTCCACTAGAGTCGGTAGGACATATATAGCATACCTGCGAACAGTACAGTTGCTATCTCGCAGGGCTTTACGGCTAGGAGATAATATTTCTTGTATATCCGCTATATGCGCGCCCTTCTCCACTAGGATCCGTAAGGCCTGTATGGCAGCCCAGCGCATATCAGCGTTGCTGTGCTGGAGCGCGTTGAGAATAGGAGTTACCATCGCTTTTACATCCGCGCCCTTCTCCACTAGGGTCCGTAGAGCCTGTATAGCTTCTCTGCGTACAAAAGAGTGGTCATCCTTGAGTGCGTTGAGGATAGGGGGTAGCAACGTACTGCTGTAGTGCTTAGTCACACCACTGGCTTCTGAAAGTAGGGCCATGAGGGTAGTGTATAGTAACTATACACT
>JBCBRR010000150.1:0-669 GCA_039819605.1 Bacteroidota bacterium
GCCAACTCAATCCGATAAGAATTGACAACACACAGCATCCGTCACTCATCCCTTGGCCCACGAATATTAACGTGGTTCCCATCGACTACGGCTTTCGCCCTCGCCTTAGGGGCCGGCTAACCCTGCGCAGATTAGCTTTACGCAGGAACCCTTGGACTTTCGGCGGGAGTGTTTCTCACACTCCTCTCGTTACTCATGTCTGCATTCGCACTTCCGATACCTCCAGGACGCCTCACAGCTATCCCTTCATCAGCTTACGGAACGCTCCGCTACCGCTCATTACTGAGCCCGGATCTTCGGTGTATGGCTTGAGCCCCGTTACATCTTCGCCGCAGGAACCCTTATTTAGACCAGTGAGCTGTTACGCTTTCTTTAAAGGATGGCTGCTTCTAAGCCAACCTCCTGGTTGTTTTGGGATTTCCACATCCTTTCCCACTTAGGTATTATTTGGGGACCTTAGCTGTAGGTTAGGGCTGTTTCCCTTTTGACGACGGACCTTAGCACCCGCCGTCTGTCTGCCAGACTAGACTCATTGGTATTCGGAGTTTGGTTAGAATTGGTACCGCTCGCGCAGCCCGCGTCCATCCAGTGCTCTACCCCCAATGGCAAAAATCTGACGCTCTTCCTCAATAGATTTCGCGGAGAACCAGCTATTTCCCGGCTTGATTG
>JBCBRR010000151.1:0-657 GCA_039819605.1 Bacteroidota bacterium
GCTGGGGTTGTATTTTTCAAAGAATGCAGTGTGAACACATGAAGCCAATTGAGCCCTAAACCTTTCCTCCAGAGCGAGATATCTGTTAACGAATCCAAAGGGGTGCTCCAACTATACGAGGGTATGATGGTTGCAAGGGCCTAAGGATAGAACTGCAGATATACGTAGTCCCCCTATAACGATGTGATCTCTTGTACTTTTCCAAGAGCTTCCCACGACGCTGGCAATTATCTAGGACAGTCCCGTAGCAATTATAGGGGTTGGGTTTTAGCATCGTTGTTCTTGCAACTGCAGGAGCTGCTCACGTTGTAACCCTGTTGCCAATAGTATTGTACCCATTTCCACACCCTGGCGTAAGAGATTCTTCGCGGTCTGAAGTATACCTCTGGTTAGGCCTTCTTCTATACCTAGTTGCTTGCCCTTTTTCATACCTAGTTGCTTACCTTCTTCTACACCTTGGTAGCGCAGGCTATCTGCATATGACATCACGTCCTTCTTTACTGTCTTTTCGCAAATGAGCTCAGATAGTAACCTAAGACATTCTGCTCCCTGTTCGGGGTTACTTTTATGATAAATGTATACCGCACTGTTACGTACATGGCTACGGGGTAGCTGTTGTATGTACGCAGGCGTTACTTTCTGAAGTACCTCTAGAAA
>JBCBRR010000152.1:0-631 GCA_039819605.1 Bacteroidota bacterium
ATGGGGCAAGACGCTCAACATGAACATGCTCTATCATTTCCTTCGCTGCGAGGTTAGGAAAAACGTGACCACAAATGAGCTGGAGACCCTAAGCCCCCATCCAGGGCTGTTTGATAACCTGAATATTGGGCAAGCATACCCTGAGCTTATCGCTAGCCATCAGGGCAAGTGGCCCGTGATGTTTTTAACTTTCAAAGATCTGGTAGGTGGTAGCGTACTGGATATCGAAAAAGAGTCTAAAGTCTTGTTCCAGGAACTTTATAGCCAACATGCCTACTTGGGCACTTGGCTGCGCTCATTAGAGAAGACACCCGACACGCTTGCCAAAGCTAAGTACTTCTCGGATGTGCTTGAAAAAAAGGTAGACTTGACTGAGCTTGAAAATTCCCTGTATTTCTTATCGAGGTTACTCTATGAATATCACGGCCAGCGGGTTTTTGTCTTGCTGGATGAATACGATGCTCCACTTAATAACTCTTTTCTCAAACCTGCGCTTTATGAGCGTGTACTTGCCTTCATGCGAGGTCTTTTAGGCAAATGCTTCAAGGATAACACCTACCTAGAAAAAGGGATCATGACAGGGATCCTCAGAGTAGCCAAGGCAGATTTATTTTCAGGGATTAATAACTTC
>JBCBRR010000153.1:0-624 GCA_039819605.1 Bacteroidota bacterium
GAAAAAGAAAGTCCATATGAGGACTCTGAGGGTAAAGGTTTTGCAGTTCCAGTTCGCTTCTTCAGAGTGTCTTATTATATGTAAGACTATACTCCCACCTTCATGATTTTGTCATAAGTATTTCGCACCTGCCGTCTAGTTGGCATGGATACTCATTATTTCCCACCGTACTTAAAGGTTTTCCGGTTCCCTACGTTCCGCTCACTTCCTATAAGTATATACTATTATTATTTTCTACATAATATAGTTATACTCCTACTTCATGGACTTGTCGTAATGTTCTACTCATACCTTTCACCGCGATGGTTGATTGTTATGAAAGACCCACTCTATCCAACGATATATATTTATATGATCTATATTATATATCTTACGTAGTTTTAAAGTTTAAGGTTAATTTCAAGTTACGCCACAAACATGTTTGTGGGGGGGTTTATAGATACAGTTACGCCGGGACGCCGTAATATTTTTTCTTCGGGGGGTGTCGGGTTACCCGGTAATAATGGGTATTTTACTCAGTAATCATAGGTACTTAATGTTGGGCTTCTTTGCATCCACGCCCTTACTAATGCTCCATGTCGCTAGCGACTAGGATGTCAATCAGAAGTGGGTCTGGGAAGCAAA
>JBCBRR010000154.1:0-613 GCA_039819605.1 Bacteroidota bacterium
ATATTAACCTGTTTTCCATCGGCTACGTCTTTCGACCTGACCTTAGGACCTGACTTAACCTTCACGGACGAGCCTTGTAAAGGAACCCTTAGGTTTTCGGGGCACTGGATTCTCACCAGTGTTTTCGTTACTCAAGCCAACATTCTCACTTCTATTTCGTCCACAGAAATTTACATTTCTACTTTACCCTACTATAGAACGCTCCCCTACCGATAATTCTTACTAATTAAGAATTTCCCACGAATTCGGCAGAATTACTTAGTCCCATTCATTTTCGGTGCAACAACACTTAACCAGTGAGCTATTACGCACTCTTTAAAGGATGGCTGCTTCTAAGCAAACCTTCTGGTTGTCTCGGTATTATTACCTCCTTTTTCACTGAGTAATCATTTAGGGGCCTTAATCGATGGTCTGGGTTGTTTCCCTCTTGACAATGAAGCTTATCCCCCACAGTCTCACTAATGATTGGAAAATATGGATAGTATTCTGAGTTTGCATCGATTTGGTACCGTTTTCACAGCCCGCACCGAAACAGTGCTTTACCCCTATCAACAATCCTTCAATCATCGCTGCGCCTCAACACATTTCGGGGAGAACTAGCTAGCTCCGAGTT
>JBCBRR010000155.1:0-613 GCA_039819605.1 Bacteroidota bacterium
AATCGATAACGCTCTACTTAAATAGATTTCGCAGAAAACCAGCTATCTCCGAGTTTTAAATGGGCGAAAAGTTACATGCGTTAGACCCGAAACCGGGTGATCTAGTCGTGGGCAGGTTAAAGGGTTGACTGAAGGACCGAACCCTAGGATGTGGCAAAATCCAGGGATGACCTGCGGCTAGGGGTGAAAGGCCAATCAAACTCGGAGATAGCTGGTTTTCTGCGAAATCTATTTAAGTAGAGCGTTATCGATAAAATGGGGGTAGGGCTCTGGATTCTTGATGGGGGCGCAAGCTTTACTGACAGTGTTTAAACCTTGAATACCACGATAGCAGACAGGCTGCGGGTGATAAGATCCGTAGCCAAGAGGGATACAGCCCAGACTGTAGGATAAGGTTCCTAACGATGACTAAGACAAAGGCAGGTACTGCTCAGACAACCCTAATGGTGGGCTTAGAAGCAGCCATCCATTAAAGAGGTCGTTAAAGATCATGGGACTAGCTACTATTTGCCGAAAATGTTGAAGTGGAGTTTTCGTCCGAAGCCACAGTTTTTAAGGTAGCAGAATGCTCGTAAAGGGCCATATAAAACGCCTAATCGGCCTTTTATATGGC
>JBCBRR010000156.1:0-570 GCA_039819605.1 Bacteroidota bacterium
GCCGCAGCCACTCAAGCTGCTTCGAACTCTTAGGACGATTCTTGTGAGACTTAGTCTACTAGTGAGTTCTCCCAGATTTCTGAAGCATCAGGCTTCACCCTAGACTCTGATAGTACTTTTTACTAGGAAGACCTAGGTGGTAGCATAGAATAGAGATTATAGAGATTCTCTTATGCTTAAGTAATTAGGTCAGTCCCCGATCGCGATTGGTCACCAGAATTCATGGCTTAGTACGCTACAGCAGTAGAGGAATTAGTGTCAGCTATCCCTGATGATGCAAAGGAAGCTGCATTAGCCGAACTTAGACGAAGGTTTCGTAAGAAACGAACAGTCAAAAGACATCCTCAAGAAGGCCTTGGTCGAAAGGATGGTTTCACGGATGAGTTCTCTGATTTCATTGAATGGAGTAAGAAAACCGAAGTGAAAATTAGCCTGCATGATCTAAAAATGTTTAGAGAATATGCTAGCTTAGAGTACGCCACATACTATAAACGTGGCCCCAGAAAGGTGAAAACCGAGGAAGAACGGTAAGTTCAGGAAGAGTAAGAACGGTAACGCGATGCCGAAATC
>JBCBRR010000157.1:0-563 GCA_039819605.1 Bacteroidota bacterium
TGTTAGACTCCTTGGTCCGTGTTTCAAGACGGGCCCATTGGGCGCCTTACACCAGCATCTTGAGGGCGCAGCTCCGAAGGCGGAGCGCCCTTCATTCCTCGGTCGCACCCGCGGCATAGGCCCTCGACACAGAGGGGTTTATCCCGCGGGCCCAACCCATGCTGGCCAGCTCACGTACGAAAAATCCGCTGACGCGGACCCCAGCACGAGTGCATCCCGGCGTACCAATGGCTTCCCCCTCAACAATTTCAAGCACTTTTTACTCTCTTTTCAAAGTTCTTTTCATCTTTCCCTCACGGTACTTGTTCGCTATCGGTCTCTCGCCAGTATTTAGCCTTAGATGGGACTTACCACCAACTTAGGGCTGCATTCCCAAACAACCCGACTCTGCGAAGGCGTCCCGTGGAACGGCCGGCCCCCCGCCGACGGGGCTCTCACCCTCTCTGGCGACTCTTTCCAGGGCACTTGGGCGGGGGCGGTCGTAGGGAGTGCCTCTCTAGACTACAATTCGCCAGCAAGCTGGAGATTTTCAAGTTGGGCTCTTCCCGGTTCGCTCGCCGTTA
>JBCBRR010000158.1:0-557 GCA_039819605.1 Bacteroidota bacterium
CCCTGCTCCAATAGGGTTCCTAGGGCCGCTAGGGCAGCCCAACGCACACCAGCGTGCCTATCCTGGAGCACGTTGAGTATAGGCGTTATCATCCCTTGTACTTCCGCGCCTTTCTCTAATAATAGAGTCCGTAGGGCCTTTAGGGCAGCCTCGCGCACAGGGAAGTCCCTATCCTGGAGCGCGTTGAGCATAGGAGGTACCACCCCTTGTACTTCCACGCCTTTCTCCAATAGAGCCCGTAGGGCCTTTAGGGCAGCCTCGCGCACATCAGCGTGACTATCCTGTAGCGCGTTGAGTATAGGAGGTAACATCTCTTGTACTTCCGCACCGTGCTCCAATAGGGTCCCTAGAACCTCTATGGCAAACTCGCGCAGACACCTGTCCCTATCCTGGAGCGCGTTGAGCATAGGAGACACCATCTCTTGTACTTCCACGCCTTTCTCCAATAGGGTCTGTAGGGCCGCTAGGGCAGCGTTGCGCACATCAGAGTCACCATCCTGGAGCGCGTTGAGAATGTGTTTGCGCAATTCAGTGCCATAGTGTTTAGTGACGCCATT
>JBCBRR010000159.1:0-553 GCA_039819605.1 Bacteroidota bacterium
TCTTGGAGGGAAGTGTGGGTAAGGTCACGCTCATTACCCGCCCTAGGCGTTGGGGAAAGACCATGAATATGGACATGTTACAACGCTTCTTAGCTATTGAGGTAGACGAGCAGGGGAATTCGCTACCCCGAGAGCAGTGCCTCAATCATAAGCTTTTTGCTGGGGGAGAGGTAACGCTGGACTTTGGAGATACTAAATTACTGAAGCCCCTGAAGATTACTAACTATCCAGCCTTGATGAAGCGCCAAGGTCAATACCCTGTCATCAGCCTAGGATTTAAAGACGTAACAGGAGAGTCTTACCGGGAGATAGAAGAGGCAATTAAAATGCAGCTTACTGATTTGTATAGGGAGCATAGCTACCTAGAGCAACATATCCATGCCACATCAGGCTCAGTAAAACAGAGCTATCAAGAGAAGTTGCAACGGTACCTTACAGGTAAGTTTGGGGAACAAGACGCTAGAAAAAGTTTGCGCTTCCTAAGCGAGCTACTCTCGAAGCACTTTGGGCAGAACGTCTACATACTCGTGGACGAATATGACACACCTATCAA
>JBCBRR010000160.1:0-549 GCA_039819605.1 Bacteroidota bacterium
GTAAGGCCTACCTGGTCTTCGAACCAACCTACGATCAAGCTTTCGTAGGCAGCTCTTATTTCTACGTTGGGAATGCGAACCCAGCAGGAGTAGGTAGCGCCAGAGCTGGTTGGTAGATCCTCGGCCAAAGTAACATAACCAGCAGCTAGCATCAGGGACCAGAACTTTAGTTTAGGAGCCATATCCAACATATTGACATGTGGGCTGATCATGACTTGGAGCCTGTCATTCGCCAATAGCCGTTCAATTTGATGGACTAAGTAGCCATTGCCCTTCAGGAGATTTCTAAGCAGGGTATCGCTGCCCGTGTTTACCCAATAAGGTGCTAGCATACCCCCCTCACTAATGCAATACATGATGGACCAAGGGTTATAGATGGTGATGCCCCCAATGGTATAGCCATTGTACCAAGCTTTTATGTCTTCTGGATCAGGAGCAGGGGCTTCGATCAGTTCTTTGACACTGGGCTTCTCAAACAGGTCATTTACCTCTGCATCTGTAAATCCAAAGTGCTCAGCGTAACGCTTATCCAATAGGGAGTACTCTTTG
>JBCBRR010000161.1:0-538 GCA_039819605.1 Bacteroidota bacterium
CAGTTTGGCCGCCCTTGTCTCAGGCCTTTATCTAACAATAATGCGGGATAGGGTGCTGCAGAATAAAGCTCAACCATCGAACAGCATCAGGCTTTGCGATCATTTCTACACCTCCATGCCTCTCATGTGTTTGCAGCACCCTTGAGGTCCTGTTACCTGAACCCGTAGGTGTTTTTCTGGCGCTCTTCAAATAAAAGCCTGCTCGTTGGGGTTGTATTTTTCAAAGAATACAGTGGCCTTAGGCAACTAAGAAAGTACCTTGAGGTCACTTTAAAGGGTATATCCAAGGTGCACGTGTGCAGATAAAGTCCGCTGATGTCCTCTTGGCCAATTGTATTTTTCAAAGAAAAGAGCGAGACATCCGTTGACAGATCCAAGGGGGTGCTGCAGCTGCACGAAAGTATGATGGTTGTAGGGACTCAATATGGTGCACCGCATGATTGGATGATGGAAGTATGAGTTTGCAGCACCCCTCAAAACCGCATACTATCAAATGGCGTTAAGAAAGGCCCGAGACAAGTGCGGTCAAAATGCAGAC
>JBCBRR010000162.1:0-528 GCA_039819605.1 Bacteroidota bacterium
CTCTTGGAACATTAAGGTCTCTTCGGAGATCATTTGCGCGGCGTCCGAAACGAAGCGCGCTCCTGTTCTCTCTTGCCCTGGCGGGGTCGGCGACACAGACCGTAAGACCCTGCGAAGCCGGCCAAATCTCTATCTGGTCCACGGGAGCAAATCCTCCCGCGGCGCCGGTTGAATGGTGGAGCCTATCGGGATCGAACCGATGACCCTCTGCTTGCAAAGCAGATGCTCTCCCAGCTGAGCTAAGGCCCCGAACCTGGTTCGCCCGATCATTGAATTGGTAGGCCGAGGTGGACTTGAACCACCGACCTCACGCTTATCAGGCGTGCGCTCTAACCACCTGAGCTACCGGCCTCTAAGCCGAAGCGCATAAGCCATCGGCCCGGCTCCGCCCAGATACTTTGATGACGACATTTCACCAAGACAGCGCGCGAGACAGCGAAGCCGCACCGCGCGCATGAGAGAAAGAGAAACGAGGACGGCGTCGCCCCGCAAATGATCTCCGAAGAGACCTTAATGTTCCAAGAGTTC
>JBCBRR010000163.1:0-526 GCA_039819605.1 Bacteroidota bacterium
CCCAAGATTCATCCTGGTCATGGTTAGATCACCCGGGTTCGGGTCTATAAAAAATGACATAAGCCTTTTTTAGACTTGGTTTCCCTATGGCTTCATTTTCATTAACCCAGCCATTTTCTATAAGTCGCCGGCTCATTCTTCAACAGGCATGCGGTCACTTTTGCTTCCACTGATTGTTAGCATACGGTTTCATGTTCTTTTCACTCCCCTACAGGGGTTCTATTTCACCTTTCCCTCACGGTACTATTTCGCTATCGGTCATTCAGGAGTATTTAGTCTTACAAGGTGGTCCTTGCATATTCACACGGAATTTCACGTGTTCCATGTTACTTTTATCATAAAAAAATTTTAAATTACAGGACTTTCACCTTCTTTGGTTCAGGATTCAGCTAATTCATTTTTTTTTTTTTTTTGATTAGACTAATTCCGTTTCGCTCGCCGCTACTAAGGAAATCGCTTTTGCTTTCTCTTCCTTAGTAGCGGCGAGCGAAGCGGAAACAGCCTAAACCATCAACTAAGGTTAATG
>JBCBRR010000164.1:0-514 GCA_039819605.1 Bacteroidota bacterium
CTTTTGCCAACGTGAGGAGCCTTGCGCAGTGGGTGAAGAACCTGTCTGGGTGTGCGATGCGAACCTCATGGGCGCAACCTGCAGCTGCGCCGCTTGCCCCGAGGACAACACAAGGGGCGAGGTGTGCGACGGACGCGACAACGATTGTGATGGCGTCGTCGACAACGCAGATTCACCAACACTTTTTGACGACTGCGAGGCTGTAGACGGTGCCTTTGTAGAAGGCTGCATGAACGGGGCTTGCACTTACGCCTGCGAAAATGGGCGGGTGGATGTCAACGGTGACTTTGCGTCTGGCCCTGATGGGGATGGGTGCGAATGCGTCATCACTGAGGGTGGTACGGAGATATGCGATGGGCTCGACAACGATTGTGATGGCCTGGTCGACAACGGAGACTCAGCCCCCGACGGCTGTCAGCCTGTTGAAGGGGCTACGGTCACGATCTGCGATGAGGGTTCTTGTACCTACGCGTGTGTGAGTGGACGCGTAGATTTCAACGAAGATTTGGATCAG
>JBCBRR010000165.1:0-508 GCA_039819605.1 Bacteroidota bacterium
CAACCCACTAGATACTCTGTTATTGTTAGCCCTAGGGTTATCAATAATGGGGTGAAACTAGTACTTATTACCTGAATACATAGGGTTTTAAGAGCAAACCCGGGGAACTGAAACATCTAAGTACCCGGAGGAAAGGACATCAATTGATACTCCCCTAGTAGCGGCGAGCGAACGGGGACCAGCCGAGCCTTGAGTGTGACTAGAATGATCTGGAAAGATCAGCCATAGCGGGTGACAGCCCCGTATAGGAAGCACGATTGGACGTATTAAGTAGGGCGGGACACGTGAAATCCTGTCTGAAGATCGGGGGACCACCCTCGAAGGCTAAGTACTCCTTACTGACCGATAGCGAACCAGTACCGTGAGGGAAAGGTGAAAAGCACCCCGACGAGGGGAGTGAAACAGTACCTGAAACCGGACGCCTACAAGCAGTCGGAGGGACCTTGAGTCCTGACGGCGTACCTTTTGTATAATGGGTCATCGACTTGGTCTTACGAGCAAGCTTAAG
>JBCBRR010000166.1:0-503 GCA_039819605.1 Bacteroidota bacterium
GTCCGCGAGTTACGGTGTGTCGCAAGGTGAGAGCCGAAGCGAAAGCGAGTGCGAATGGCGCGTGAAGTGGCACGCCGTAGACCCGAAGCGCTGTGATCTACACATGGCCAGGTTGAAGCGCGGGTAAAACTGCGTGGAGGACCGAATCCACCGAAGTTGAAAATTCGGGGAATGAGCTGTGTGTAGGGGTGAAAGGCCAATCAAACTGCGTGATAGCTGGTTCTCCCCGAAAGATATTTAGGTATCGTCTCGAGCATTCACTGTCGGAGGTAGAGCACTCGACGGGCTAGGGGGCTTACCAGCCTACCAAACCCAACGAAACTCCGAATGCCGACAAGTGTGACCTCGGGAAGCAGGCTGCGGGAGATAAGTTTCGTAGCCAAGAGGGAAAGAGCCCAGATCGCCGGCTAAGGTCCCCAAGTGCATGCTAAGTGGAAAACGATGTGGGTTCGCCCAGACAACCAGGAGGTTGGCTTAGAAGCAGCCACCCTTTAAAGAAAGCG